>JAUIHJ010000267.1 GCA_030432015.1 bacterium | reverse complement strand
CAGATCCCTTGTCTCGTGAGTACCTACGGTCATGACGAAGCAAGGGATCTGTCCGTCGCCCTGGAAAACATGGGCCGTGATGCGACACTGGATCAAGCGCCCGGGCCGCTCGCACAGCTGAGCCTCCTTGTGGAAGCGTTGCATGATGCGATTCAAACGTACAAGCAACAGTGCGGCGGGGAGGGTCGCGAGTAAATCTGTCGCGGCTCCAGCGACAGGATGTCATCGGCAAGGCGTCATTTTGTCACGTATAGACGACCGATGGGCTTGATCAAGCGATTGGCGCGCAGGTTGCACGCCAGCGGCAGTACGATCTTGCCCCCGCCGTCCATCGACACAGCATGGAGAAAGTTCCCGCATGAAGGTCCTGACTATTGTGGTGACCATGTTCGCTAGTCTGCTTGTCGCAGCCGAGGTCATCCCCGCCCGAGCGGATGATGGGGCACCGGCCAAGCAGGAGGACGCGAAGCAAGACGACACCGCCGCCGACCAGGCAAAAGAGGAAGAAGAAAAAAAGCAGCGTGAGCAGCGTCGGCAACAGGAAGAAGCGCAGCAGGCGACGATCGCTGCCGTCGAGCAATTCGGAGGCCGCGTTCGTATCGACTACACGCAAACAGACATACATCCCCGGCCCGTTGTCGAAGTCCATCTCAATCGCGCGACGTCCGGCGACGAGGTGCTCGAGCAGCTCAAAAAATTCCCCAAGGTGAAGATCCTCGACCTCAGTTTCGCCGGGATTTCGGATGCGGCGATTGCGCAACTCGGCGGCTTTGTGGAATTGGAGGAACTCGCGCTCTACGGGACGAACGTGACCGATGCGGGAATGGTCACCCTGCCGCCGCTCCCAAAACTGAAAAAGATCGCCTTCCATAACACGGCGGTTGGCGACACGGGGGTGGGCCACCTGAAGGGCTTCCCGACACTGGAGTACGTCGATCTGTATGGCACCCAGGTGTCCGACGTTGGCTTGGCAAGCCTTGCGGAGCTATCGAATTTGAAGCATCTCGACTTGGTTCAGACCAAAATCACCGACGCAGGCCTGGCACACCTCGCGAAGCTGCCGCAGCTCGAAACGCTGCTCTTGCGACACACAGCCGTTACCGACGGTGGCCTCTCACAGCTCGGCAAGATCACGACGCTCAAGACGCTCGAACTGAGCGGCACCCAAGTCTCCAGCGCGGGCTTAACAAAGTTGATCTCCCTGACCGGACTCGAAAGCCTCGATCTGCTCGGAACCAAGGTCGATGACAAAGGGCTCGAGACGCTGCAGGCACTCAGCGGGCTGCGCGCGTTAAATCTTGACGGCACGGCCATCACGGATTCCGGATTAGCTCGGCTGCATTCGCTCGTCGGCCTCCGCAGCTTGCATCTCGAAGCAACCAAGGTAACCGATCAGGGTGTGACCGCTCTGAAGCAGGCAATACCCGAGGTCTACGCAATTCACTGAGCCGGGTTACGCCTCTCGACCATGGTATACCGGAGTCCGCCATGATTCACTCAGTCCGGTTAGAACAGTTGCCCGCCGAATTGCAACTGCCACACGATCTCCAGGGCCGATTCTGGTTTGACGCCCAACGCCAGCAACTCTGCTTCGATGGCTTTATGAGCAAGGCGACCTATGATCGACTCACTCAGTTGAGTCCAGATCGCCATTATCAACGAGGGCTGAATGAGCTGTTCCGGGCCACGGCAGATGTGGAAATAAGGCGCGACCCGATTCGCGGCGGGACCGTCGCACTCGCGTTGCTTGGGCTGGCCGGACTCTGCGGCCTGGCGCTGCTGATGATGCGCGGCTGATAATGCGCGGCTGAGCGCGCGGCAAGCCAAGCGCCGGCCGGAACACCTCTGCTGGCAGCATCTGCGTCGGATGGGTGCAGCCAAAGTCGCCCCCGGGGTCAAATAATACTGGTTCGTCGCGCATCCTAAGATGACAAGCGTGCCGAAGTGCCGCTAAACTGCGGATGCAAACTTCCCCCCCGGTACTCGGCTGAACACCCCGCCCATGCGAAGGGCAAAGTGCCGTGTTATTTCCCAGGAGACTGCGATGAGCAGGCTTTTCTTTGCGTTGGCACTTTTTGCGAGTTGCTTGCTGCATGGCCCGGTTTCGTTAATTCTCAGTGCGGAGCCGGATCCCAAGGGCGTCGACTTCTTCGAGAAGAAGATCCGTCCCATCCTGGTAAAGCACTGCTACGAATGCCATTCGGTCAACGCGGACGCGATCGAAGGGGGCCTCTTGCTTGACTCCCGCGAGGGGATGCGGCAAGGGGGCGAATCGGGGCACGCGGTTGTGCCAGGCAACCTGCAGGAGAGCATGCTGATCAATGCGATCCGATTTGAAGATATCGAGATGCCACCTGACGGCCAGTTGCCGGAAACGGTGATCGCCGATTTCGAGAAATGGATCAAGCTCGGCGCGCCCGACCCGCGGGACGGAAAACCGCCGGTCGTCCGTCAGGAGCCAGACCTTGAGAAAGCGCGCGAGTTCTGGTCTCTTCGGGCGATTCGCCAACCCTCGCACCCGCAGGTTCAGCAAACCGCATGGCCGCGTTCCGAAATCGACCGGTTCGTCCTGGCGCGTCTGGAATCGGAAGGTCTGACGCCGAATCCTGACGCGGCGCCTCGCGCCCTCGTTCGCCGGGTGTACTTCGATCTGATCGGACTGCCGCCGACCCCGGAACAGGTCAAGGCGTTCGTTGACAACCCATCCGCAGCCGCCCTGAAGCAACTTGTCGACGAACTGCTCGACTCGCCTCAATTTGGCGAACGTTGGGGTCGCCATTGGTTGGACGTGGCGCGCTACGGCGAATCAACCGGAATGGAAAGGAATTTCACCTTTCCCTACGCCTGGCGATATCGCGACTACGTCATCCGGTCGTTCAATACGGACAAGCCGTATGACCAGTTTATCACCGAGCAGGTTGCTGGTGACCTGCTGCCCGCGGACACCATCGAGCAGCGCAACGAGCAATACGTTGCGACGGGACTTTTGGCACTCGGGACCAAGTCGCTAAACGAGAACAATCGTGAAAAATTCGTGATGGATGTCGTGGACGAGCAAATTGACGTGACCACCCAGGCTTTTCTGGCATTCACCGCCAGCTGCGCGCGCTGCCACGACCACAAATTCGATCCCATCCCCAATGAAGACTACTATTCGCTGGCAGGAATCTTCCGCAGCACCGAGACGTTTTACGGAACAGGAAAGCTCAATGGCAACCGGCAGCAGGCAAAGCTGCTGGCACTCGGCCCGGACGAAGTGAAGCCCGTCGCGACCGGCGGGGCAGGCAAACAGAAGGGGAACGCGTCACAGAAACTCGCCGGGCAGCTCAAAGCTGCCCAGCGTCGCTTGCAACAACTTCGTCCTGGCGAAGGTCAGCAGGCCGCGACCGCCAAACGAATCGCCAATGCCGAGGCTCAAGTCAAGAAGCTGCAGAGGCTGCTCCGTAATGCGACCCAGGCCGCCGCGGGTCCCGCCGCCAAGGTCGACCCCAACGTGGTCCTTGTGATGGCCGTGCAAGACGCCGCGAAACCGGCAGACACCGAATTGCGAATTCGCGGGGAAGCGAACGATCGCGGCAAGACGATACCGCGAGGTTTTCTGACCGTCCTGCCGGTTGATAAAAAACTCGCGATCGAGCCCGAGTCCAGTGGCCGGCTCCAGTACGCTCAGTGGCTTACCAGCCCACAAAACCCGCTAACGGCACGGGTGGCCGTGAACCGAATCTGGATGCACCTGTTTGGGCGCGGCATCGTCGGCTCGGTCAATAACTTCGGAATCACAGGCGAACTGCCCACGCATCCCGAGTTGCTGGATCACCTGGCCGTCGACTTTGTCAACCATGGCTGGTCGGTCAAGCAGTTGATCCGCACGATCATGAACAGCCGCGTCTATCAACTCAGCGTCGCTCCGAACGCCAAAGCGGAAGCGATCGACCCCGACAACAAACTGCTTTGGAAGATGAACCAACGGCGGCTCGAGGTTGAAGCGATTCGCGATGCCATGCTGATGGTCAGTGGCGAACTCGATTTGTCACCTGGCAAGGGCTCGATTGTCGAAGCGATTGGCGACGGCGACATTGGCCGTAATGTGCGACCGGACCGGTTTGCCGTCGCAAGCGTCAAACGCAGCGTCTATCTGCCCATCGTCCGCGGCGCGGTACCCGAGATTCTGCAGGTCTTCGACTTCCCCGACCCCAGCATCATCTTCGGGCAGCGCGAGGTCACCACCGTGCCAACGCAGGCGCTCTTCATGATGAACAGCCCGTTTGTCATCGATCGCTCTCGGCAATTTGCCCAGCGCGTGGTGACCGAGCCCGAACTTTCGGTCGCCGAACGCATCGACCTCGCCTACCAATTGGCCCTCGCGCGAACTCCGACGGCCGAAGAGTTGGAGACCGCCCGCGAGTTCATACGCGATGCCATCGAGTCCTCCGCCCAGCCTGATCCCACGTCCACAACCGCGTGGTCCAGTTTTTGCCAGACTTTGTTCGCCTGCTCGGAATTCCGCTATGTGGATTAATCCGCCATCAGACGCAGCGTCAACCCGTCGCCTGGCCGTTGCGATGAAATCCGTCAGCAGCCGCCGCGCCGATTTCAATGAAGGAAGCTCGCATGTTTAAAATGTCACGAAGAGAGATGCTGCAGACCACGTCGAGCGGATTTGGGTACCTGGCATTTTCGGCGTTGGCAGCCGAAGCAAGTGAAAAGGAATATACGAGCCCGCTGGCAGCAAAGAAGCCCCACTTCGAGCCGCGGGCCAAACGCGTGATCTTCCTTTGTATGCGTGGCGGTCCGTCGCACGTCGACACCTTCGATTACAAACCCATGCTGAAGGCCCATGCCGGTCAAGCACCCGGCGACGTCGAGGGACTCAACAACCAAAAAGGCCGCAAACTGAAGCCGTCGCCCTGGGAGTTTCGGCCACGCGGCGAAAGTGGATTGCTGATTTCTGATCTCTATCCGCACGTGAGCAAACACGCCGACGACTTGTGCCTGCTGAATTCAATGCACACCGACGTGCCAAACCACCCCCAGGCACTGGTCCAATTGCATACCGGCAGTTTTCAATTTGTCCGTCCGTCGGTTGGTGCTTGGGTCCTGTACGGGCTGGGCACGGAAAGCCAGGACCTGCCAGGTTTCATCACGATCAAGCCGCCGGCACGCCTTGGCGGTGCTCAAAACTACGGCAGTTCATTCCTGCCAGCGGTGTATCAGGGAACTCGGATCGGCGATCCTGGGCAGGCGTTGAAAGACGCCCAGATCGGCAATATCGAGAACCTGACAACTTCGGCCGAATTGCAGCGCAAGCAGGTGAACTTGATTCAGTCGATGAATCGCACCGCGCTTGATCGCAACCCTACGAACTCACAGCTTGACGGCGTGATCGAGTCCTACGAACTTGGTTATCGCATGCAGTCGTCGATTCCAAAATTGATGGACCTGTCGGGCGAAACCGACGCTACGCTGCAACAGTACGGCGTCGGCGAAAAGGCGACTGACGACTTTGGGCGACAGTGCCTGATGGCCCGGCGATTCGTGGAAGCCGGCGTGCGGTACGTCGAACTAACGCACGAAGGCTGGGACCAGCACAATCAACTGCACAACCGGCTCAGTCAGAATTGCCTGGCAACCGACCAGCCGATCGCTGCCCTGTTGGCCGACCTCAAGCAGCGTGACCTGTTGAAGGATACGATCGTGATGTGGGGCGGCGAGTTTGGCCGTACACCGGCCGTCAAGAATGACGATGGCCGCGACCATAACGCGACGGGATTTTCGATGTGGATGGCTGGAGGCGGCGTCAAAGGTGGCCTGCGGTACGGCGCAACGGACGACTTTGGTATCGCCGCCGCGGTCGACAAGTTCCATATCCACGACCTGCATGCGACCACGCTTCACTTGCTAGGCCTCGATCATTTGAAGTTGACGTACCGCTATGCGGGTCGCGACTTCCGTCTGACCAACGTCGCCGGCCACGTGGCCAAGGCCATTATCTCCTGAAATCGAAATCGGCAGACCACAAGCACTTCGCAATCGAGCCGGCATTGCCCCGGCTGCCACCAACGACCGGCCACCAACGACCGCGTCAAAACACAACCGTTAACCCTAACACCAGGCTGTCCTGTGCCACGTCGCGATCACTTACCGTGTTGATATCGATCAGCGGGGCGAAGCCGATACTTCGAACGTATTCGGCGGATGCCATCACATGCGGACCAAAATCCATTCCGACACCGACGACCAGTTGCTTGTTGAATTCAAACTCGGATCCGCTTGGTCCTTGGATCCCTTCGCTCCAACTGACCGCGTAGCGCGTCGGGCGATTCCAAAGGCAGGTGTCATACGCGGCTTCGGCGCGATAGGCGATGACCGGATGATCGGTCACCGGCCAATCATCAACGGTTGAAACGAATTCACCGGCCAGCGTCCATGCGCCGAAATTGAGTTCCGCGTAGGCATCCCAGGCGCTGTTGTACGGCCCGAAGGCATTGGGGTCGACGTGCTCCGCTTCGGTGACGTCGTAGATCGTGCCGTGCAGGTAACCGCCGCCGATGTTCCATCCCCATGTCTCGTCACCTCCCTGCCAACTCGCGTTGACGGCAAAATTATTCATTTGCCCGCGGGCCTTGGAGTCCGCCACGCGAATACCTCGTCCCCCATTGATTCCCGTCACCGAAAGATTGAAACCATTCTGGTCGTAGCCCAAGCCAACCCCTTCGTGCAAGGCGCCGAAGTAATGCCAGACGACCGATTGACTGAACGGCGCAAGCGTCCCCATATCTCCGAAAGAAACGTTCTTCTTTCCCAGAAAAGCGTACCACGGTGTCCGAGTCAGATCCCCCAAGACGGCATACGCTTGCCGCACCTGGAGGCTCCCTTGCTGTGCCGTGGGAAACGAGAAGACATCCGAAAAGAGGAGCTCGCCGTAGACGTTGACCCACGAGTTGACGTGGGCGGCAAGTGCCGCATTGGCCTGCAACATCCGGGCGTCGGTCGCGGAATGGCCCTTGAAATCAGGTGGGAACCGTCCGAGATAACTAAACTTGTCCTTCGTGTTGGTTGCTGCGCCAAGCACCGACAGACGAGCCTGACCGCCCACGACGACCGTTGGAAAACAGGGCCACTCGGCGTTGTTCTGCAGAATGATCAGCTCTTTGTCGCTCTGGCGGTTTTGAAAATTCAGCATGGGCCGAAAGAACTCGGTGTCGAGCCGAATGATCGGATTGGGCGATTGGTCGGCGGCGACCTCGGGCTCCCAGAAAACCGGGGCTTCGCTTTCGTCAATGACCGGGATTTCGACAACCTCCACATCAGTGGCTGGCTGTAGCTCGGCGACGCTGCCGGTGGCGGCCCACCAATTGGTCGACAAGACAGCAACAATCAGACCTATGGCACACGATCTCACGATGTCCCCCTCCCACAAAAACAACCACTCGACAGGTACCCGCTGCTGGCGTGTCCCCTCAGGACGGCGCCCAACTAAAACGCAAAGACGCCTCAGTCGTTACAATCGGAAAAGTCAGCCGGGATCATGAGAGAATTCAGCTTGGTTTGGCCTTCAGCCAAGCCCAGCCATCCTGCCGCAGGGCAAATTCGCGTTGCAGGCAAGGGAACTTCCGGGCTTCAGGCAAGATAGAAAGGTTGACCTTGACCACGAATCAATGGCGACGGATAATTTACGAGGAGAGTAATGACCTCGCCATCTTGGGAAATACCTAGCCTCTTGGGTACTGATGCTCAGACCTGCCACGACACTCCTGTTAATTGCACTCGTGCTGCTATGCCCCTACATGTGTCTTGGGGTAGCCGTTGATCAGGCCGTCGGGCCGCACGAGAAAAGTGCGTGCTGTTGCCCCGATCAAGACGAATCGCAGGGTGACAGGACGCCCGTTTTGCCATGCGATAGCGACGCTGACTGCCTGTGTCAGGGCGCGATCTTTGACAGTCCTCGGGCGAGTGATGAAGAGCTGCTTTCATCACCAACCCTCAATTGGCCGCTCGAAGTCGCCTACTCCCCTACGTATCCCCGCTTGGCGGCTCCTTCTTTCGGGTCGCCGCATCGGTTCCCGGCTGTCTCATCTGGGCGGGACGTGTGCATGTTGTCTTGCCTGCTGCAACTGTGATCGCCTTCTGGAGCAATTTCGCTCGACGCTGGCAGTGATCGGAGCCGGCCCTCCGCGCGGCATCGCGCCCGGCCCTGCGATCCTGACTCCCTGCGCCCCGTGGTAAACCTTGAGGGCTGATGGCCGCGTTGAGCCTGTGATGATGGGCTCCCTGCCGGAGCGATGCGTCGTCGCCTGGTGGTTACTTTCACAGAGGCAAGTCGAATGAGTACGAAATCAAATCCCGACGAGCATGCCGGCCAATCAGTCGGCAACACATCGCCTCAGGGATTGGTGCGTGGCAAAGAAGGCAACGACGTTGCGGCGGAGCAGGGCAGCGGCGCGAGCGATCGGTCAGCGGCAATCGCGACCGACGGTCGCGTTGGGCAGCGTCGGCCGTCCGTACTGGGTCGCGTTGCGCAAACGATTCCGACAGCCCTCGTCATGGGCGTGTTGGCTGGCCTGGGCTATTTCGGACACTATCACGGCTGGAAGATCCCCAAGTTTTCGGAATTGATGGGACATGCCGAAGCGAAAGGCGTTGCGTGGTGCGAGGAACATGGCGTTCCGGCGGCGGATTGCGTATCCTGCAACGCTGACCTGATGCCGAAAGGCACGCTACACGGTTGGTGCAAAGAGCATGGTGTGGCCGAATGCCTATTCGAACATCCCGAACTCGGGCAGCTCAAGACCCCACCCGCCATCTCGCCACAGGATCTTGATCGGGCGCGACGCGCACTGGCGACGAAGACGCGACCGAAGAACGATCCGTCGTGCAGACTGCACCTGCGTCGCATTCAATTCGCGTCACGCGAGGCTGCCGACAAAGCGGGTATCGACATCGGGTTGGTCGACCGCGGCAGAATTGTCGAGACGGTCGTGACCAATGGCGAGATTCGCTACGACCCGACACGGGTCACTCGCCTCTCGTCCCGAGCAACCGGAACGGTGTGGCGCGTTGTGAAGAACGTTGGTGATCCCGTTCGTGAGGGTGACTTGTTAGCGCTCGTCGATGCCGCACTTGCCGGTCAGGCCAAAGCAGAACTTCTCCAGGCCGCGGCTCAGCTGAACCTGCAAGACCAGGCTGTCAAGCGACTCGCCGGTTTGGGCGACGTAGTGGCCGGGCGGCGCCTGCAGGAGACCAAAGCGGCTCGCGAGCAGGCGGAGGCGGCCGTTCGCAAGGCGGCTCAGGTCTTAGCGAATCTCGGCTTGCCCATCACGCTCGACGATGTGCGCGGCAAGGAGGGCAGCGAGCTCGCGGCACAACTTCACTCGCTGGGGCTGCCATCGAGCGAGTTACAGGACTACGGCAGGTCGCAGAACACTGCGAATCTTGTCCCCGTTCTGTCGCCGCGAGACGGTGTCGTCACGACGCGCGATGTGGTGGCCGGTGAAGCGGTCGATACGACGAAGACCCTGTTCACGATTGTCGACAACCGGCGAATGTGGGTGATCTTGAATGTGCCACTCGAAGATGCCCAGTATGTCACCGTTGGACAGCGGGTCGTGTTTCGACCAGACGGTGGCACGCATGAGCACACTGGCGAAATCGCGTGGGTTAGCTCGCACCTCGATTCGGAAACACGAACCGTCAAGGTCCGCGCGGAACTTCCTAATGACGATGGCGACTTGCGTGACGAAAGCTTTGGTGCCGGCCTGATTGTCATTCGCGACGAAGCGGATGCGATCATCGCGCCCAACGACGCCATTCACTGGGAAGGCTGCTGCCACGTGGCGTTTGTCCGCGACCGAAACTACCTGGACGACGATTCGTACAAGGTCTTTCACACTCGGATGGTGCGTCCCGGCGTCAAGAACGGCGACTACACGGAGTTGATCGCCGGGCTACTTCCGGACGAGGTCGTTGTAACCAAGGGGAGTGGCGTCTTACGAGCCGAACTGCTCAAAGGCAACCTCGGCGCTGGGTGACTGTGCGAACATTAAACCGGTCCGGTCGGACCGCAACGCACGTGA
>JAUIHJ010000266.1 GCA_030432015.1 bacterium | reverse complement strand
GTGGGCCGACTCCGCCTTAATGTCCGTCATGACAGATTCGAGTACGCCGCCCATGGTTGCCAGCACGTGGGCATGTTCCATCACGTAGATGACCACAAACAGCGCCATGAAAAAGCCTAGTAAATCCCAGTCGACCGACTTGTAGAAAGTGTCGACGTCATGTTTGTAACGGACAAGCATCACGCCGGCAAAAGCCATGGCGATAAAGCCCATCCCAAGATGGTTGATATTTGCGGGCAGCACCGAGGCCGTCGCGATCATCACGATGAACAGCAAGAGCATCGCGGTACTGAAGAAAAAGAATCCCCAACTCTCGACGCCGTCGTTCTCGTCAAACCCGGAGACCAATTCCTCGGCCTCGGCCCGCTCGTCGGCCGTACCCAACGACTTGATCCCGAACAGTTTGGAGCCCATCCAGAGGGTCAGGCCGGTCGCCACGGTGACAAACGGCGCCGCCTTGATGAAGAAGCTCAGGAAGCTGATGCCGGCCGTGGTGCCAACGATGATATTGGGGACGGAACTGATCAGCGTCAGTAGTCCACCGATGTTCGTCAGGAGGCCCTCGATCAGCAAGAATGCCAGAAGTTGTTTGCGCCGACCGAGCTTTTCGAGTGACACGGCGGTCAGCGAACCAACGATGATCATGGCCGTCACGTTATTGAGGACCGCCGAAAAAACCACGGTGGTAATGCCATAGCAGTAGAGCAGCTTGAGTGGGTCGCCGCGGGAGAACTTGGTCACGCGGAGGGCCAGCCAGGTGAACAGCCCGGATCGACTGGTCACGTCGACGAAGAGGCTGGAGCCAAGGATGATGGCGATGACCGCCCAGTTGATCCCCGGGATATAGACGGGCATTTCCAGGCGGTGTCCGTCGACGTGGACCGCTTCGGCTGCCGCTTCGTCAATATGATGGGGTTCGTGGTTGTTGTCGATTTCCAGGACATAGTCGCCCTCGAGTTGTTCAACCGTGGTCAGGGCGTGGCTACCGACGACGATATCCTCGAAAGGCAGGAGGCCAAATACGGCGCCGAGGAAAAGGCTGATGATCGCAAAAATCCCGGCGATCACCGACTTCTTGGCGTGCAGTTTCTCCTCCAGGGCGAGGCAGAGGATGAGAGCAGCCAGCAGGACGGCGAACAGCGCCGTGACGCCGCCGGCGACGTGAGATTCGGTATTCGCCAATAACGGAAAAAACACGAAGGTTTCCTTGCTGTTATCCGATTCCTAGGGAACTAAGAAAAACCTGCAACTCGCTTAGAGAAGCAGGAGCGGCGTTTCCCTCAACTCGACCGCCAGTGGATACGCCACACCGTGCATGGCCAATTGCTCGTCGTCCTTGGTATTCATTACCAGCAGGGAAACGTTGTGTTCCGAAATCAAGCGTTTGTAGTCGCTCAGGCGATGCCCGGCCGTCACCAATTCTTCAATCATCAGATTGGGGTCGGCCTCCTTGAGGACTTCGCGGCATGACCGGATATAGTCGTGCGGCTCCTTGAGCAACTGTTCCAGAATTGCTTCCCGCGCGAAGTCCGTGTCGATCTCGGGTATTTTTCCGATCGTCTGGATGTACCGATGGTACGTGATTTCGTCTTCGACATGTGTCAGAAATAACCGCCCGGCCGGATTCGCAAAGAACGCGGCTTGACTCACCAAGTGGTGATCGCCGGTCAGGTGGTCGGTCACCGCCATCACGACCTCCGGCGAACGCAACTCCACCTTGCCGTCGCGGAGCATCCGCGGGGACGGCAGGAGTAAAACCGGCATGGTGACCACCTGTGTCAGCACATCGACGAAGACGCCCAGGCTGTAAGGGAAGTCCGGAATCGCCAGATGCAGGTTGCGATAGGTGCAAATCAGATCCGGCGATTCGGCTTCGATGAGCTGTAAGAGCTGCGCGACGTCGTCGTACTGGCCGGCGGTAATCAGACGCCATGTCAGATCACACTCGCGGGTCAAGCATTCCAGGAAACTGCCAACCGCGGTGTGATAGGTGTTGGCTTCGTCGGTCGGTAAGTCCGTCACCACAAAAACGGTCTTCAGCGTCGGCTTTTCCAGCTTGAACGGCGTCTTGTCGGCCGACTTGAAGACACTTTCAAACTGATCAATGTTGGTCATGGCGACCTCAGGGATGTGGAAACGATCGAGAGCGCATGGACCTTATCAAGTTGGATGACCAAGAATCAAGCCCGCGTCCCCCCGTGGTGGCCTGCGGTTGGGGTTGGCCAGCGGTTGGCGCCCGTGCGACACCGACGAAGATTCCGCGGCTGTTTGGAGCCTGAGACCGGCCCGCCACATGTTCCACCCGCGGGCAGGGCGCACCCGTTGCTGCCCTCATCCGGCGGAGATGTACGCAGCGATCACCACCACTCCGTTGAACGGACCGCGATGAGGCGTGCGTTGTCAGAATGACCGAGTCCAGCGCCCTGGAAGCGCCGGCCGCCACCTACCGCAAACCAAGGGGAATACGCTAGAATCGGAGGGATCGATGACACGATTGTGAGGCACTGTGTTCGAATTCCCCGGCCTGAAAAGGAGTTGGTCCGTAGATGAGTGGTACTAACAGCAGCGATTCCCCTGGCAACGACCCGTTTGGCGTTCGCGATACCTTTGATTCGGGCTCAGGACCGGTTGGCATCTACCGCATTTCGCGATTGGCCGAGCAAGGGTTGGGTGATATTGCGCGTCTGCCCTATTCCATTCGGGTCCTCTTGGAGGCCGTGGTGCGGAATTGCGATGGCTACGTTGTCACTGAGGACGACGTCCGTAATCTCGCGGCGTGGGATGCCGCAGCTCCGGCCAAGGTCGAGATTCCCTTTAAGCCGGCCCGGGTCGTGCTGCAGGACTTCACCGGGGTCCCCGCTGTCGTCGATCTGGCCGCCTTACGTAGCGCCATGCAGCGTCTGCAGGGTGACCCGACCAAGATCAACCCCTTGATCCCCGTGGATCTGGTGATCGATCATTCCGTGCAGGTCGACAACTTCGGCAGCTTGGCGGCACTCGGCCAGAACGTCGACTTGGAATTCCAGCGAAACCGTGAGCGTTACGAGTTTCTCCGTTGGGGCCAGCGGGCTCTCGACAACTTTCGGGTCGTGCCTCCCAATGTTGGGATCGTGCACCAGGTCAATCTGGAATATCTGGCCAAGGGAGTCTTTGTTTTTGATGATGGCGACGGACCTGTCGCACGCCCGGACACGCTGGTCGGCACCGACAGCCACACGACGATGATCAATGGCCTAGGGGTCGTTGGTTGGGGCGTAGGCGGAATCGAAGCGGAAGCAGTGATGCTGGGGCAGCCGCTGTATATGCTCATGCCGGAGGTGGTCGGATTCGAATTGCGAGGGAAGATGCCCGCCGGTGCAACCGCGACCGATATGGTCCTGACCGTCACCGAAGCATTGCGAAGTGAAGGTGTCGTAGGCAAATTCGTGGAATTCCACGGTGATGGCGTGACGAACATGTCGTTGGCGGATCGGGCCACGATCGCCAATATGGCACCCGAATATGGTGCCACGATGGGCTTCTTTCCCCTTGATGCTGAATCCCTCGACTACATGCGCCGCACGGGACGCGACGATGCGGAAGTCGAATTGGTAGAACGGTACGCCAAGGAGTTGGGGATCTTCCGTACGGACGACGCACCCACGCCGGTGTTCTCCAAGACGCTGAGCCTGGATCTGTCGACCGTCGTACCGTCGCTGTCTGGTCCCAAGCGACCGCAGGATCGCGTCTCGCTGGCCGATATGAAGTCGTCCTTTCAGAAGATTCTCACCACGCCGGTCGAGAAACGTGGGTTTGCGCTCGAACCGTCCGCGCTGGCCGCCAAGGGGGTCGTGCAAAATAACGGCGCAAGCTACGAGATTGGCCATGGGGCGGTGGTGATTGCCGCGATCACAAGCTGCACCAATACCAGCAACCCGTCGGTCATGTTGGCCGCGGGGCTTCTAGCCAAGAAAGCGGTCGAGCGTGGGTTGCGCGTCAAGCCACATGTAAAGACAAGCTTGGCCCCCGGTTCCCGTGTCGTGAGCGATTATCTGGATAAGGCCGGGCTCACCGATTCGCTCAGGGAACTCGGCTTTCACACCGTCGGATACGGTTGCACAACGTGTATTGGAAATAGTGGTCCACTGCCGGAGGCAGTGGCCAAGGCGGTGACCGACGGCGAATTGGTTGCGTCTGCGGTCCTCAGCGGCAATCGGAATTTCGAGGGTCGCGTCAATCCGCTGGTCAAGGCCAACTACCTCGCTAGCCCACCCCTGGTTGTGGCCTATGCCTTGGCTGGAAGTACGGAGATTGACTTGACGACCGAGCCGTTGGGGCAGGATACCAATGGCCAGGATGTCATGCTCAGCGAGATCTGGCCAACCCACGAAGAAATTGAAGCCACGATTGCCCAGTCCATCGACCCACAAATGTTTCGCAATCAGTATTCGCAGGCTTTCGACGGGAACGAGACCTGGAATAAAATTGCGGTCACCGAGGGGGACTTGTATGCCTGGAACGATGCAAGCACGTACATTCAGGAGCCACCGTTTCTCGTTGATCTGACGCGCGAAGTTTCACCGATTCAACCGCTGACCGGCGCCCGCGTGCTGGCCTTGCTGGGGGACTCGGTCACCACCGATCATATCTCCCCGGCCGGCGCGATCGCCAAAGACAGCCCCGCCGGCAGATACTTGATGGAACATGGGGTCGAGCCTCGTGATTTCAACAGCTACGGCTCGCGACGCGGAAACGACCGCGTGATGCTGCGGGGGACGTTTGCCAATATTCGCATCCGCAACCAACTCGCCCCGGGTACCGAAGGGGGCTGGACACGCCATCTTCCAGATGGAGAGCAGTTGGCCATTTACGATGCGGCGATGAAGTATCGCGATGAAGGTGTGCCGCTGATCGTTCTTGCAGGTACCGAATATGGAACCGGAAGCAGTCGAGATTGGGCGGCGAAAGGTACCTATTTGTTGGGTGTCCGGGCCGTGATCGCGTCAAGCTATGAGCGGATCCATCGCAGCAACCTGGTCGGGATGGGAGTCCTGCCTCTGGAATTCTCCGCGGGCCAGACCTGGCAGTCGCTTGGGCTGACCGGCGAAGAAGTGTTTGACATCGTTGGCCTCGATGACGACCTCCAGCCCCGTAGCAACGTCACCGTGCAGGCGCGCTCCGCCGATGGCCAAGCGACCGAGTTTGAGGCAACGGTGCGGATCGATACGCCGGTCGAAATGGACTATTACCGCAATGGCGGGATCCTGCAGACCGTGTTGCGAAAACTGCTCGGCGAAGCATAGTCGCGTGGAGATGGCTGTCGCGTGGGGGTGGCTGTCGCGTGGGGGTGGCTGTCGCGTGGGGGAGGCTGCGCACGTCATGTCACTCACCCCGCCAATTGGATATTGGATTGGGCGGCAGGTGGAGATTCGTTGGACAGCGCCTGGGTAGATTGCGTGGCACTGTCCAATTCGAACCCGCCGGACCTCGATTTGGCTTCGTCGGTCGCTTAGTCCGCGGTTTCGAGCTCGTGCTGGTAGTAGTCGATTGTCTGCGCCGGGCTGAGGTTAAAGCAGGCCTTGCCGTCGGTTTCCCACTCGGGACCATCGAGTCGGAAGACGACGGTCGCGGCGCGGAGGTTGCTGACGGCCTCGACTTCCTCCATGCCTCCACCGGGGATCGCCTCGAACGAGATTGTGACGCCAACCAGCGCCCGGGGTCGACCCGTCTTGCGATCCCGGGCAAAGGCCACGCGATCATCGAAGTCGCAGTTCGACCACCGCAATCCACGCGGCTTACCACTTTGCTCGGCCAACGTCAAAAAGCGTGCTTCCAGCCATTCGCGGCGGCGTTGAAACGACTCCCGGGCACTTACGAGCAGAGCCTCGGCACGTCGTTTTCGCTGACCTGGTGAACAAGCAAATGTGACCACGGCGAAGATTCCAGCCAAGATCGCGCCGGCGACGGCGAATACCCACCAATTGTCCCACATTCGACCGCTCCCTTTCCCTGGACGACGTGCCACATGACGCCTGGGGGTATTGTAGGGCCGCGACCTGCGTGGTGGCAAGAAGTCGCAGATGAGGTTTGTGTCGCCGACTTCGGGTCGTGAATTGGCCGCTCGTTGATCGGTTTTTCACCATCGAGTAAACTTCCCGGCAGCTCGGCAATATCGACTCGCTCAATTCCCATCCGACTCCGTGACGATCGACATCCTGTCATGCCTATTGAGACCATTTGTCCAGGTTGCCAGCGAAAACTGCGCGTTGGTGACGAATTCGCCGGCAAGCAGGCTCGCTGTCCCGTGTGCAACGAAATCTATTCGGTGTCGGGTTCCGCAGGCGGGGGGGCCGCTGCTTCGGACGCGCATTCGCCGAGCGCGGGGACCTGGAGGCTGAAGACACCCGAAGGCCAGATTTACGGCCCGGTTTCGAAGCAGGAATTGGACAAGTGGGTTTCGGACGGACGTGTGACCGCCAACTGTTTCGTGGCGCCAGACGAGTCAAATTGGGGTCGCGCGGACCATGTTTATCCTGTCTTGCAGGATGTCCCGGTCGCTACGCGATCTTCGGTTGGCGCGGTTGCCAACGGCGACGGCATTACGGGCGCGGGCACCCTGCCCACGGCCACAACTCCCCAGGCGGGCGCCGCATTACCAGGCGGAAGTTCCCGGCAGCACGCGGGAGCTACTGCCGGGCCGACCCGATATCGGTACGCAGCGCCGCATCGCGGGGGACTGATTCTCGCCCTGGCAGTGATTAGCTGGGTCGTCGGATGTCCCATCTTTGGTTTATTCGCGTGGACCATGGGCAGCGCGGACTTACGTGAAATGCGTCTGGGGAGGATGGATCCCAGCGGGATGGGCCTCACGCAGGCCGGACAGATTATTGGCATGATTCACTCGATCCTGGTGATCGTCGCGTTGGTGATTGCCGTCTTCTTCTTGCTCTTGGCAGTCGGCATAGGTTAGCTGGAAGGGAATCAACGAGCATGCCCATCGAGACGATTTGTCAAAATTGTGCGCGAAAGCTGCGGGTTGACGACGAGTTCGCTGGACGCAAGGCGCGCTGTCCGCATTGCAAGACCGTCTATACGGTGCCGCAGTTGATGGGTGCCGATCGGCAACGACCCTCCGAGTCCGATGTGGATGGCGAGTCGTGGCGTCTCCGAACCGAGGACGGCAACGTCTACGGACCGGTCAGCAAGTCGGAAGTCGATGTTTGGTTTACCGAAGGTAGAATCACGGAGAATTCGCAGCTGCAGCGAGACGGCACCTACGACTGGCTCCCGGCGACCACCGTTTATCCCGTGCTCGCCAAGACCGCAGCGCAACCGGTTGGCACCAGCGCGAACCCGTTTGCCGAGGGTGCCCCGCAGAATACGAACCCGTATTCCGCACCAACTACGGTCGGGCCGACCATTCGGCCCCGTCATCATACGCCGCACCGCGGCGGTACGATTCTTGCCCTGGGCGTGATCGGCGTTGCCTGTTGCAATATCTGTTCGCCGATTGCTTGGGTGATGGGGCAAGGCGATCTGAAACAGATACGTGAAGGCCAGATGGATCCCACGGGGCGAGGTTTGACGCAGGCGGGGATGGTTTTGGGAATCATCGGGACCGTGATCCTGGTCGCACAAGTCGTCTTTGGTGTGCTTGGCGTGCTGCTGGATTGACAGGCTGGCGGATTCACGAGCGGGTAGATTGTCGGGTGGATTGTCGGTCGGATTGTCGGTCGGATTGTCGGTCGGGTGGCTGGCCACATTTGAATTGGCGCGAACCAAGCACCTCGATAGTTCAGAGTTGGTCACAGAGTTCAGTGTTGGGGCGGCCAGAGTTCGTGCCCAGAGTTCGTGCCCAGGAGGTCACGGCCGCACAGTTGGGGCCACCCAACTTTTTCGGCTCGTGTTTTTCGGGGAAAAATGAAGACTCCTGGATTCAATCGTTGTCGGAGCAGCTCGATGCTGGCCTCAATCGTCCGAGATCCGGGATCGCTACACTTGTGGCGTGAATACCGCGTTCCGCAGGGAAGTCCGAGGTGCGCCTGAGTCGCGAAAACGGACCTCAAGCGCAGTCCGCTTGGAGCAGCCGCGGCGTTGCCTGAAGCGAGTAGAATCTATTTGAATGCTTCGCGGGCGCGGAAGATGCCTTGAATCCAGCGGCAACCGCGACGTTCGCGTTCCTCTTCCATGCTTGGAGGACGTCCCACGCTTCGTCGGAACCACCGTCCGAATCCGGTGACCAAGTCCACCCAGCAGTTAGTTGAAACCTGAAGTCGCTCCAGAATAGGCGTCAACTGTTCCGGAATCGTTCCCCGTTTGTCGGCACGCACTTGACGCCCCGTCCAGTCGAGCAACTCTAGATATTGGTCCAAAGTCAACGAAAGAAATCCTCGATCCGAGGCGCGCCGTCGTGGCTTGGGATCCTCGGACGGATTCTGTCGTTCCAATTCGACCGGGCTCAGCCACTCATCACCGACCATTTCACCATTCGCTGGCTGCTTGCGTCGGGCTCGCCGCTTGCGAGCTTGAATCCGTTCGTAGGCCGACGTGAAACAGCTGGTTTCAGGCGTCTTGTTAATATCGGCCCGAATCGGATTCAGATCGACATACATCACGCACGCCAGAATAGACGACTCGTCCAGCAGTTTCTGCGACCGAAACCTTCCCTGGAAAAAGCGACCCGTAAGATCTTCCTCATGGTTTGCTCGCCGGGCTACGTTCTCGGACAGGCATCGCATGAGCCAGGAGATACAGGATAGCCGTTTGCGAAGTTTGAATCGCTTCTTGGCAAGCGCCTTCAACTCTCCGCGTCGCGGTGTGGCGGGAGTCCCGTCGTCATTTCGTCGTGCCGGAAACAGGTTCCACCACCTCTGAGCGATTTCACTATCGGGCAAGGTCGCGGCCACGTCTGGCCTGTTTCTCAGAATCAGATGAAAGTGATTCGACATCACGCTGAAGCCGATCACATCGATTGCGAACACTCCGGCCAGAAATTCCAGCCTTTGTTGAATCCAAGTCTTGCGATGGTCGTAATTGTTTCCGCTTATGGAGTCGACCCCGCAGAGAAACGCACGGCGGACACAGCGATTGATGCAGTGGTAGACGCCGACAACATTCTCGTCGATCGCGTCGCGGCGAGGCAGGCGGGCCATGAGTGATCCTCCGGATTGGATTTTCCGCCAAAATAGTTTTCGTTGTTTGATCAGTAAATACCCATGTGGCGTACTTACAAGTAAGTGTTGGGAGGCGTGCCGAAGCTGTACAGCAATGGGTGAGCGGCCACGCTTGCCGATTGGTTGGCGTTGAAAGCTCGACGATTAGGTGCCCCCAACTGCCCGCCCCACGCAGAAAGTTGGCTGTCCCCTTACGCACCCGACGATTAGGTGCCCCCAACTGCCCGCCCCACGCAAAAGTTGGCTGTCCCCTTACTTACTTGCCCTCAGAAAGTTGGCTGTCCCCTTACGCACCTTACGCAGCTGTCCCCTTACGCACTCGCCTCCTTACGCACAGTCCCCTTACGCACACGCTCTTCCCCTTACGCACCTTACGCACTGACCCCTTACGCACTTTTTACGCATCCCCTTACGTACCGTATGCACTGTCCCCCTAGGCATTTACGCCGTCCCGCAAAACGAATGCGAGGCCTACCCGGATCCGTGGCCGCGATTTTCGCCAGTTTGAAAGGGCCACTGACAGCATGCTCGTTAGGCCGGCCGGCGAGTGCCTTCCCAAAAGCCACTCGGAACCGTTACAACGTGGTATTACATTGGTGTTGTTTGCCGTAGGGGATGCGTTCATGGTCATACTGGGTGCTCATATGTCGATTGCCGGCGGCTATGACAAGGCGGTTCTACGTGCCCGCGAGGCTGGCTGTGACTGCGTTCAGGTTTTTACCAAGAACAACAACCAGTGGCGCGCCAAGGAGATCACCGACGCGGATGTCAGACGCTTTCGCGCCGCACTGGACGAACACCAGGTCTCCCATCCGCTCTCGCACGCGTCGTACTTGATCAATCTGGCAAGCCCCGATCAGGAACTTTGGCAGAAGTCGCTGGATGCGATGGTCGTTGAATTGCGTCGCGCAGAACAACTCGGGA
>JAUIHJ010000265.1 GCA_030432015.1 bacterium | reverse complement strand
CCAGCCACCGTGACCTCAAAGCGTCAGTGTGGGCCACGCCGGTAAGACGTCTGCCACGTGCTACGCGATGAGTTCAGGTATTAATTCGCCACCGAACTGAGAAAGCTGTTTGTAGCGACCTGCGTGGAAGTAGGTCAGCTTGTTGTCGTCCAAACCCAGCAGGTGCAGCATCGTGATGTGTACGTCGCGAATGGGGTGTACGACCTCGACCGCTTCGGCCCCGATTTCGTCGGTCGCCCCGACGACCGCGCCTCGCTTGACGCCGCCGCCGGCGAACCACATGTTCATCGCATCGACGTTATGGCCGCGGCCCAACGCTGTGACGCCGCCCCGATAATTGTTGTCCGGCGTGCGTCCGAACTCGCCGGTCCAGACGACCAGGGTGTCGTCGAGCAGGCCGCGGGCCTTGAGGTCTTTGATCAGGGCGGCGATCGGCTGATCGACGCTGTTGATCCGCGCGGAGTGCCCTTTCTCCAGATAATCGTGGCTGTCCCAACCGCCCGAGAAAATCTGGACGAAGCGGACACCCTCTTCGACCAGTCGACGCGCCATCAGACATTGGCGGCCAAAGGCGGCTGTTTCCTTGCGGTGAAGACCGTACGCATCTTGTAACTGCTGCGGTTCGGAATCGATGTCGATGATTCCCGGCACCGACATCTGCATGCGATAGGCGAGTTCGTAGCTCTCCATGCGGGCTGCGAGGTCGGCATGCTCCGGATGCTTTGCGGCATGCCGCGCATTCAGCATCGCCAATTGATCCAGTGCTTGACGCTGATGGTTACGCGTCTTGTACGCAGGTGGATTAAGGTCCAGCACCGGTGACCCGGTCGATCGGAGACGCGTCCCTTGGTAATGGGCGGGCAGAAAACCGTTGGTCCAGTTCGCCGGTCCAGCCTGAGGCATTGCCAGTTCGGTCATGACGACGTAGCCCGGCAGGTTCTGATTGACCGAGCCGAGTCCGTATGTCGCCCAGGCGCCCAGACCCGGGTCGCCTCCCAGACGGCTGCCGGTGTTCATGTGCAGCAACGCTTCTGGATGGTTCAACGATTCTGCCTGACAACCGCGGTAGACACACAGTTCGTCAGCCACCTCGGGATCAGCCATGAATTTCCATTGGTCCGACATCTCGATTCCGGACTGGCCAACTTTGCGTGACTTGAACGGACTGCCAACATAGAAACGTTTGCCGGTGGCGAGCCCTTTTGTTCGTTTTGATTCGGTGAGGTGCAATTCACTGAGTTTTGTTTTTGGATCAAACGTATCGACCTGTGACGGACCACCCTCCATGAACAGCATGATGACTGCCTTGGCCTTGGGAGGATGCATCGTCGGCTTGGGCACAAGGGGCGAACGGCTGGCGGCGGTCGCCGGAACGCTGGGCGTGGCGGGGGAGGAATCCTCGGCGCTGAGCAATGACGTGAGCGCCAGTGATCCAAGCGAGGCACCGAGACCGTATAGGAAATTTCGACGTGGGAGGAGATGCGGGTCGCAGCAGATGTCGAGGCGGTCGTGGTCGTGCATGGAAAACCTCTACGGTTGATCGTTGGGCTTGGTTTATGGAGTCGGACGAATGGAAAACGAGGGTTATTGAAAATCCTGATGCTGTCCAAAGAGACGCTGTCCGAGGAGAGGTTGGCCAATTAATAGACGTAGATGAACTCACTCGAGTTAAACAGCAGCAGACAGACATCGGCCAACGCCCGCGTGTCGGCGCCGACCGTCCACGGCTTGGCATCGGGGACGTAGTCTTCGTAGACGTTCAGTTTTTCAATAAACTCGAACGGCTCGCCGGTGAATTCTTCGACCAGCGAGCGGACCACCTGGGTTGGATACTCGACCGGTTCCGGTGAATGCTCGGCATGGTACTGTCGCATCTGTTCCAAGTAGGCGTGCAGATGCTGCTGTTCGGCGGGAGTTGCGCCGCGACCGTATGCCAATTCGATGGCCCGACGGATCCAAGCTTGCGTATCACTTGGTTCGTCGCTTTGCACCCGCGCTGCGAAGGCGAGCGAACGGTCGGTGACCACGTCGCTGTTGAGCAGCGTAAACGCTTGGGGCGTGACGGCGGCTGAGTCTCTCAGGTCGCACGATTCGTTGGGGTTCGGTAGGTTCATGACCTCCAGCAGCGGATCGGCCTGTCCTCGGACACGGTAGGCATAGATCGTGCGGCGGTTACGTTCCGCGGGTGTCCGAGATGGCTGATGTGCCGGCGCGATGGAGAACTGAATCATGCGCGGTTGCAGGGCGACTTCCTGATTGATCTCCGGCATGATCGGTACGCCGCCCATTTCCGCGTTGAGTTCGCCGCTGATGGCCAGCATCGAGTCGCGCAACTCTTCGGCTGTGAGGCGGCGCGCCGGGAAGGACGCCAGGAGCTCGTTATTCGAGTCGATGGCCGCCTGGTGATCAGCATCAACCGGGTGGCTCGAGCGGCGATAGGTTTCACTGGACATGATCAGCCGGTGCAGTCGCTTGATCTTCCAACCATGCTCGATAAAGTCAGCGGTCAGCCAGTCGAGCAGTTCGGGGTGGGTTGGCCGGCTCCCTTTGACCCCAAAACTATTCGCCGTACGAACGATCCCTTGACCGAAATGGTATTGCCAGATGCGATTGACGATGGAGCGAGCCGTCAGAGGATTTCGATCGTGGGCAATCCACTGGGCCAGCGCCAGGCGGCGGCCTGCGAGTTCGGTCGGTAGCTGCCACGGGTGGTCCGATCGCGGACCGCCAGGCCGGTGGCGCTGAGCACTCCCGGCGTGACCGGTTCGAGCTTCGCGGTCAGCGATCCGCCGCCCAAAATAAAGTTCGCCGGTCGCCACGTCTGGTTGATCTTCTTCGGGGGTCTCAGCTTGCGACTATTCTTCCAGTCATCTTGGCCGTTATAGACACCCTGCGCCATCGGCTGGTATCGCTCGAGACGCCGCTCCCAGATCCACACATCCTGTTCGCGGACCTTCAACACGCCCTGCTCTTCCGGGGTCAAGCCGACGTGGCGGGGAGGCTTCATCGCTTCGGGATCGTTCTTGCGCGCGTTGACATTCTTATAGGGTAGATCATGTTCCGCGTACCATTTCTTGGCGGCTGCTTCCTGTTTGTCGAGCACCTGGTCGCGTTCGGCTGTGGCGTACTCCAGCAATTCTTCGACCAGGGCGCGTTTCTCAGCGAAGCCGTTGCGATTTTCCTCGGGCAAGAACGGCGCCGCGATCTCAGCCGGTTGCGTTGCGGCGAACGTGGCATACACGCTGTAGTAGTCACGTGTGGGAAGCGGGTCGAACTTGTGGTCATGGCACTTGCAGCAACGCAGCGGCATCGATAGAAACGCCTGCCCGACATTGTTGACCAGATCGTCCAGGAAGAGCTGCCGGGCTTCGTCCTGCGGAATCATGGCGGTTCCCCAGGGTCCCATTCTGAGCATCCCGGTGGCGACACGCAATTCGGCGGCCGAGAGTTCGAGCGCCGCCGCCGGGATCTGTGCAGTGGCGGCTACTTTGTCGCTGGCGACCTTGTCGTTCTCTTGATCCGCTTGATTGAGTTCGCCACCCTGCGGCTGGTTCTTGTCGCTAGCCGCCGGTTGCAATTCGGCGATCTCGTCGCCGGCGAGCTGTTCGACAATGAAGGCGTTGAAGGGTTGATCGCGATTGAACGAGCGAATGACGTAGTCGCGGTACCGCCAGGCATTGGAGCGTTCGTAGTCGTTGGAGAAACCGGAAGTATCGGCGTAGCGAACGACGTCCAGCCAGTGCTGCGCCCAACGCTCGCCGTAGTGGTTCGATGCAAGTAGTCGCGTGATCAGATCCTGCCAGGCTTGCTGCGGGTCGGCATCCCATGCCTGGCGAAACTGTTGTACTTCCTGCGGAGTTGGCGGCAGGCCGGTCAGGTCGTAGGTGGCGCGACGAATGAGCGTGAGGGCGTCAGCTTGCTGAGCCGGTTCAAGTTTGGCCGCGTCCAGTCGCCGGGTGACGAAGGCATCGATTGGATGTTGCCCCGGCGCTGCCAGGTTCGCGACGTCGATTTGCTTGACTGGCTGAAAGGCCCACAGATCCTCGGGGCGGTAACGTCGGTAGGTCCAATCGTCCGCCAGACCACCGCTGGTTGTCACGATGCGACCATCTGCATTTTCGATAACGGACCATTCGTGTTCCTGGATCTTACGCTGCTGTTTCTCGTCGGGCCAGGGCGCGCCGGCGGCAATCCACTGGCGGATGTAAGCGGTTTCCTGTTCCGTCAGCCGGTCGTTCTCTTTTGGTGGCATCTCCAGGCCGTCCCACATCACGGCCGCATACAGGGGACTTTCATCGGGCTTGCCGGGTACCAGCGAGGGTTCTTCTGATTCGCCCCCTTTCAGCAACCCGGCTCGCGAGCGGGCATCATAGTCACCGCGGATGTCCTCGGCGTCATTGCCATGGCAGCCGAAGCACTTGACTTTCAGGAGCGGCAGGACACGGAGCGTGAACAGTCGTTCCGCCTCGGTCGGTTCGGCCTGAACCGCCGGCGTGCTGGAGACACAGATCAGCGCGGCGTACAGCAGCACGCGCCATGGAGTCGCGTGTCGTCGAGCGCGACACCCAGGCGAGTACGTCGCGCCTGGCGATCGAGGGACGCGCGTCGGGCCGTGGTCGTTGGTCATGCGAACTTCCTTATTTTCAAACTGCACGCGCTTACCTTCCATTATGGCTGTCCATGTTCGTACATCGCCTTGATTTCGTCGGCCGTCAAGGCGGCAGAAAAGAGAGCGAATTCATCGATGCTGCCGTTCAGGTTGCGGATGGCAAATTGAGCCTCGGGTTGGGTGGGGATCGACCAATTCCCAATGGAGGCCGTACCAATCCGCGTCGTGAAGACCATCTGTTCGTCGGGGATCCGATCCTGGCTCAAGATTTCACCGTTGAGGAAATGCGTCACGGTCTTCGTCTCGACGTTGAAGGTGGTGGCCAGGTGCAGCCATCTGCCACTCATCGACGGCTCCCAGAACGGTGGCGACAGCACTTTGCGATCGTGTGGCCCGGGCGTTCCGCGTTCAACGGGCCGCACGGAAAAATAGAGTTGCCCGCTCTCCAGGATTTGCCAATGTGGCTCGCCTTGATTGTAGTTGTCGGTCAGGAATAGCGAGTTGAAACGGCGGTCGAGGCTATCGATTTTGGCCCAGCAGGCGAAGGTAAGCGATTGAAACTCGCCAGGAATCTGAATTCGCACTCGGTCTCCGGGCCGTTTGAACTCCAGGGCCCCCTTGGTTGACCAGCGTCCCGTCACGCGACCGGCACCGACGATGGCGCCATCAAGTTCGCCGTTCGGCGGGTCGATTCCGCACGTCAGCCGCCGCTCCCAGGAGTCAGCTTCGTCAAAGCCATAATACGTGACCAGTCGGGGATCGCGCCGAAGCTGTGCAGACCAGGCTTTCCAACGCTCGTAGCGGGCAGTGTGCTGCCCCTGGTCGCGTGACTCCAGATCGGTGATTCCGACCAGTGGCGCGTGCGGTTGTGTCGCTGCCTGGTAAACGCCGTCGGCCCCGCGCAGCAACGCCTGGCCTGCGGTCAGAAGCCGCGTTTGCTGCGCCGGTTGGTGGAGTTCCACTTCGCCATCGATGACCTGGACGTGGGTGCCGGCCGGCGAAACCGCGAGTCCAAACTCGGTGCCAAGATCGACGACCTGCATGTCATCGACGTCGATGGTGAAGCCCCGTGCCGCCGGAGGCACGTGAGCCCGCAAGCGGCCGCTGATAACACGCGCCCGTTCCGCCGAAAACAATTCGAATTCTGCGGGGCCTTCCAGGATTACGGTCGCCCCGCAGAAGAACTCGATTTGCACGTAGCCCGAGTCGATCGCGAGTCGGCCCGCAGCCAGCGCGTCCCCGACCTCCAAGTGCGACTGGTCCTGATCCCAAACGATATCGACCAAGCGCGTTACCAGGGCCACGCCATGCGACATCGCTTCGTGCGACGATTCCGCAGGGGGCGAACTGGCCGCGCGGGCGGCTTCGGTGGGTGGCACCGAAACAGGGGCGAACTCGAGATACGCCAGTCGTCCGGCGAGCATGCAGATGACGAACGCGGCCGCCACCGCGATCCACTGATGGAAACGTAGCGCTACCAGCGAGGGGCGGGCCGCAGGATGGGCGGCACGACGTTGCGGCAGCGTTGTGGCTGCCACCTCGGCCCGGGTCGTGGGCGCTGTGATCCTTGTCTCGGCCTCCAACTTGAGGGCCGAGCTGAGCATTTGCATGCGAACGAACAGAGTGCGTGCGGCGGCGTCTCCGCGCAGGATCTCCCGGACGCGATCGATGCCCGGCGGATCGAGTTCGCCGGCTTCCCAGTCCAGCAACAGCGATTCGAGCTCTTCCAATTGTGGCTGCATGGATCAGGACTCCTCCGCTAGGTTCTTCTGCACACAATTTGCCAAATTGCGGCGAATGCGCAACAACGCCACTTTTACCGCACTGACGTTTCGATTGACGTCTGCCGCCACGTCGGCGACTGACATCGCGCGGAAATAACGGCGGTCAATCAGGTCGCGATGTTCGGCAGTCAAGGCGTCCATACAGGGGCGGAGGGCGTCGCGGACCGCTTCGAGTTGGATTGCCTGCTGCTGCACCTCTTCGCTGAGTGTCTCCGCCAGTTCGGCATCCAACAGGAATCGATCTCGCTGGTGATCTCGCAGGTGGGCCAAGACCTGGAATCGGGCAATCGCAAAGGCCCAGGGGAGAAACGGCTTGTCCGCTTGGAATTCGTCAATTTTTCGCCACAGGACCAAGTTGGTCTCCTGCACGACATCGGACGCTCGGCTGTGGTCCCCCAGAAGCGAGTAAACGTACCCGTACAGCCGATTCTGATGTTCGGTCAGTTGCTGGACGAATTGCTCTGATCTGTTCGACGCGTCCATGATTTCTCCCGGGTATCAGCAATTACCGCGATCAGGTCAAAGGTTACACGAAATCCTGGGGAGACGGCCCTTTTTTTGTTGACCCCACCCGGCCGATCGCAACTCGTTGCCCGCCAAGACGATGGCCCGTCCGGCACGATGCGCCGGTCGCCGACCAGTGAACCGTTATCGAAAATCTTCGGGTGGTCGAAATCCGAATGGACGTTGGATACGTCTAATACTTCGCCACATCGATTGGCGTTTCGCAATCAAGGAGTTTCACCATGCGACCACGTTTCCTCACCGTCCTGCTGGTTCTATTGGCCACGCTGTCGACCGTTAGTCCACAAGCATTTGCACGCGTCAAGTTGATCACGTTGCCCGTGCGACAGCGGGTCGAGATCCAATTGGACCATCCTCAGGCCACGTTGGTCGAAGAAGAGCGGATCGTGCCTCTGGTCAAAGGCGTCAACCAAGTCGATTTTTCCTGGGCCAACACGCAGATCGATCCCAATACGATTCTGTTCCGCGTGTTGCCCCGTCCTGCGGACGAATCCAAACCGCTCGACGTCAAAGTCCTTTCGGTCAGCTACCCACCGAATGAAAACGCGCTGGTTTGGCAGGTTGCCTCTGATGGTTCAGGCTCGGCACGCGTGCGAATCAGCTACCTGTTGGGGAATCTGACCAAGAGCTTCAATTACCGCGCGGTGGCCACCAATGACGAACGGACGTTGGTATTGTCTCAGTACATTCGTCTGCAGAACTTCGCCAACGAGGAGTTTGGGTCGACGGGCTTGTGGGCGGGGTTTGGCACGCACTTTTTGAAAGCCATTGGCATCAACGAAACCAAACAGATGCTGATGGAAAAATATGAGCAAGTGCCGATCAAGAAAACGTACACGGCCTCCACACAGGAATTCGGCTACCTGGATCGTCCTCAGAACAAGCTCACGATCCCCATGCATTATGTGCTCAAGAACAACAAGGCGAACCAGATGGGCAAGGCCCCGCTGCAATTTGGCAAGGTCCGCATTTTTCAGGACGACGGCCGTGGTTCGACCGCGTTCATTGGCGAGGACTGGGGCCAGTTCACGCCGCTGCAAGATGAAATGCGTCTCTACGTGGGAACCGCCCAGGACGTGGTCGTGGTTCGCACGATTGAAAAGAACGAGCAGAAACGGGTCGCGGGAAATCTTTACAATCGCGAGGTGATCGTCAAATTCGAGATCGAGAATTTCAAAGATCGCGCGATCACGCTGGACGTTGCCGAAAATGTGCGGGCCGTGCGAAATGAAGTCTCCAGCGACAATGGACGTGACGTGGAGTGGGTCATCGGCCCGCAAACGACGTTTCCAGACGGTATCGATCAGCAGCGCAGCACGTTCGACAAAGTCGTGCTGCACACCGACTTGCCGGCGCGCGGCGCCGACGGCAAGGCGAAGAAGGTCGTCCACAAGTTGCACCTGATCATGAAGAACGAGTGGTAACCCGCCGTACGGTTTGGTTGGCGTCGATTCGTTAGCGCCTGCAGTCCGCCAAACCTGAGGCTCCGCGACGGCTCCCGCTGTCCCTTTCGTTCCGTTTGTGATCACACCTTGGCAGTCCACCACCGAGAGAAGACCTATGCGATCTGTAATTTCACGTTGTTTCCTCATGCAGTTGATTGTTGGCTGCGCCGGGTTGGCATTCGTCCCGGCATTGCCGGCTGAAAACGTCGACCTTTCGACGGTGCCGGATCGCGACACGGTCCAACTGACGATCTACAACTCGGAAGACATTACGCTGGTTCGCGAGACACGGAAAGTCAGCTTCAAGAAAGGAGGCAACCCGCTGCAATTCAGTTGGGCCAACACGTTGATCGATCCAACTTCCGTGGAATTGCGGTTCTTGACCGATCCCGACAAGCTGGAAGTGCTCGACACGACCTTCCCACGCGCCAAGCCACACATGCTGTACTGGAATGTGGCCAGCGAGATTGACGGCGAAGCAACCATCGAAATCACCTACTTCACCAGCGGCATCCGTTGGACTGCGGACTACGTGCTGGTTGCCAATCGCGAAGAATCGAAGGTCGGCTTCGAGGGCTTTGTGCGGGTGCATAACAACTCGGGCGAAGAATACGAAGAGGCCCAGGTCCGACTGGTGGTGGGCAAGATCAATCTGGTGGAAAAGATTGCCCAACTCGCTCAAGTGACGATCGAAGAGGTCAAGGAAATGGAGGAAGAATCGCTGGCACGACTTAGTAAAGGGGTGAAGCGCAGTTTGATGAGCCGGACGGCAATGCCCAGCAGTGCCGCCGCACCGGAGGCCCCCAAGGAAATGATCAAAGAAGGGTTGAGCGAATACTTCATCTACACGATTGAAGGGACCGAAACCGTCGCCAACGGCTGGTCCAAGCGGATGCGAAGCTTGAAGCCGGTCGATGTGCCGTTACAGATTCAATACCGTTACCGTGAACCGGAATATGGTCAGGAGTTGGTCCGCATGTACCTGATGCGGAATGACAAGGATTCGAACCTGGGCACGACGCCGTTGCCGGATGGCGAGGTGCGCGTCTTCCGCGACAACGGGCGTGACGGCCTGAGCTACCTGATGGCTCAGTCGATCAAGTATGTCGCCATCGGGGACAAGATCGAATTGAACTTAGGGCCAGACCCCGAGGTCATTTTTGAGCTGATCCGACTGAAGTTTTGGCGCGACAACATTTGGCTGCACCTTACTGGGACGGATGTGTTTCGGCGCGTCGATGCGCCGGATATTCAAGTTCAGGTGAATAGTTCGGTCGTTGGCTGGGACGATCACGCGATGTATGCGCAACGCGTGAGAAACTACTCGGACAAGCCAGTCGAACTGGAGGTCCGCCGGCCGCTTGACGGTCATGTCGACTTTCGTAGCGAGTTGACCGCCACGAACCACGACTTTCGCACGGTGCAGTACACGTCCACCGTGCCTGCGAGCGAGCAGGTTGATTTGCTCTACGAAGTGACCACACACCTCGGCCGCAATGCCAAACAGAACAACGTCACGCTGGAAACGGCGGAGGTGATGAAGCCATGAGACATACGCCTGACACCCTTCGAGTCATCCTGTTCGTCCTATTCACCTCGTTCGCGGTTTTGGTTGGGACAAGCTTGCTGAGCGCGAACTTGCAGGCTGAGAATGTCGATCTTTCCACGGTCCCCGACCGGGACACGGTTCAACTGACGATCTACAACTCGGAAGATA
>JAUIHJ010000264.1 GCA_030432015.1 bacterium | reverse complement strand
TGCCGAATCAGTTCGGCAGCCCGCCGCGGTTCGAACGCCCCGCCGGCATCCTTGAGGTGATCCGCCAGACTCAGGCCGTTGACCAGGGCCATGGTGTAATAATGATGGCCTGCTTCGACGCCGATCTCGAAGACCGGGACGATGCCAGGATGTGTCAAGCCGGCGGCGGCTTCGGCCTCACGGGAGAATCGTTCGATTTCGCCAGGCGTCGAAAATCGCCCTGCCCGAATCATTTTCAGGGCCACAATCCGATTCAGGCTGATCTGGCGCGCGCGATAAACGACCCCCATCCCACCCTGGCCGATCGATTCGAGCAGTCGGTAGTCGCCGAATTGGTCGTCGGCCGGCATGTCCGTGATGACCGATTCCGCGTGCGTTGGTCGTTCGCCTGTGTTGAGATCTCTCAGGGTGTTGGATTTAGAGGCGTCGAACTCGGCCGCCATGGCTTCCAGGACTGCACGCGGAGAGGAACTTTCGGGCGATTCCTCCAGGAAACCGCCCTCGACGGCCTGCAGATGGCATTGCAGTAACGACTCGACTTCGGAGCGTAGCTCACGATCACTGCCGCAGGCTTTGTCGAGGAAGTCGGAACGCTCGCTTTCGGTGCACTCAAGCGACTGCAGAAACACGCCTTTCATGCGGGCCCAGCGATCCGCGGGGCTCTCGTCATCCGTCTGTTTTGCCGCGGTGTTTTTCCCCACCGACTCGCTCCCGAACCTACCAGGCGTGTATCGCACCGCACTGATCGACTCTAGCACAAATCGCGATGAATGGCGATTGAATGTCAGGAGTGATTCCGTGGCGACCGAACTCGGATCCGGCGCGTCGACGCGTGCTCCGAATGGGCAGGCTGACGGCGATTGCGGCATGCGCACCGCCGAGCGCAAAGTCGGCTACGACGAGACCGCTTCGGTGACGTGCCACCGCCGCATGTCGGTGGGGTCTCGTTCGATGCGGTTGTATAGCGTGTCGCGTTCCACCGGCTCGCGGCCTGCTTCGACGATCAACCGGCGGAGGTCATCCACCGACAGCAGTTCGGGCGTGGTTGCACCAGCGTCGTGATAAATCAACTCGTGGCGCACCGTTCCGTCGAGGTCATCTGCCCCGTAGGCTTGAGCGGCCTGGGCGGTGCCGATGCCCAGCATAATCCAATACGCCTTGATATGGGGGATATTGTCGAGCATCAAGCGACTGATCGCGACGGTCCGAAGGTCCATCACGGCCGATGGCTTCTGGATGTGTGCCAACCCCGTATTTTCCGGGTGAAACGCCAGCGGGATAAAGGTTTGAAACCCGCCTGTTTCGTCTTGTAGCTCGCGGAGCCGGCTCAGGTGGTCGATGCGATGGTACGCGTTTTCGATGTGGCCGTAGAGCATTGTGCAGTTGGTTCGTAGCCCCAGCTCGTGGGCGGTGCGGTGAATGTCAAGCCACTTTGACGCGTCCGACTTGTGTTCGCAGATCTTGTCGCGAACCTCGGGGTGGAAGATCTCGGCGCCGCCGCCAGGCATGCTTCCCAGGCCGGCATCGATCAGTTCCTGCAAGATCGCGCGGACGGGACGTTTGGTGAGAAATTCAAACCAGTTGATCTCAACGCCGGTCCAAGCCTTCAGGTGGAGTTCCGGGTACGCTTCATGCAGAATCCGTACAGTGTTGAGATACCAGTCGTACGACTTTTGATGGTGCAAGCCACCAACGATGTGCATTTCCGTGCAGCCGTTTTCGACCGCTTCGCCGCCCCGAGCGAGAATCTCTGCGTCGCTCATCACGTACCCACGCTCGTCCCGCAAGTCCGCCCGAAACGCGCAGAATGTACAGCGGTAAACGCAGACGTTGGTCGTGTTCAGATGGGTATTGATGTTGTAATAGGTCCGGTCGCCGTTTTTGCGCTCGCGGACCAGGTTCGCCAATTCACCGATTTCGTGCAGCGGTGTGGTTGGTTCGTAAAGAAATAGGCCATCTTCAAACGATAAGCGTTCTTCGGCAAGGACTTTTTCGCGAATGTTGTCCAGGGTCGGTTGGCTGCCACGAATCATAAGACTTTTTTCTCCTGTTTATCATTAGAACCGTCGAGTGTACGCGGGTCTTAACAGGCTGTCTACGGCCGGTTTTTGCCAGTTGTCTCCGTCAGTATCGCCGGCCGTCTGGTCGCAGCGGACGTCAATCGTCGCCAGGCGACCGACGCCCGGTACCAACCGGTGAACGTGGCGACCGCTGCGGGCAGGAATTGTTGATCAGGGGAAGTCGAACCAGTATCTTACGTGGCAGCATCTTACGTGGGAGCACTCATCCAACCGACGCACGGAATATCCACGGGGAGATTCCAGGAGGGCAACCAGGTTGGTCCGGCGAACTTGGCGTATTCGGCGATTCAGCGACACGACGACTCGAGGCGAGTCGCTCTGCTTCGTGTGGCGCTGGTTCCGTGGCAGGGCGTGGCAAGCGTGCGATACCGGTTTCAAGAAAGAATCATGATGAGCAAGATCCCTCCTCCGGCCTTTCGGAAACTCCGCGGCTATGCCACCGACCCCAGTCGCAGCACCACGCTGTCGATGATGCAGGTCAATAAATTGGTCTATCAAGTCGCGTGGGAGGAGTTAGAGAAGCGACCTGGCGATGCGGTGGCGTCATACCCCATTGGCAAGTACCTGGAGATCGTCGATTACGATCCAGCTTCCGGCCGATTTTATGAACCGGTCGACCTTGATGCGCCGCACCTGCTGGCCCAGGAAGGGCATGCGCCGAGCGTCAGCAACCCGCAATTCCACCAGCAGATGGTGTACGCCGTCATGATGACGACGATCAAAAATTTCGAGAAAGCGCTGGGCCGAAAGATTCAATGGGGTGAAAACATCCGAATTCCTTCCAAGTCCCCGGACGGGAAATCAAGGAAGCGGGTCAAATTCGAATTTGTGCAGCGGCTGCGCGTCTACCCGCACGCCCTACGCCAGGCCAATGCATTTTATGATCCCCACAAGAAAGCACTCCTGTTCGGCTACTTCAGCGCCTCGCCAGCGAATGCCCAACTGCAATTGCCGGGCGGAACCGTGTTTACCTGCCTGAGCCATGACATCATTGCCCATGAAACGACCCACGCCATTCTGGACGGCCTCCATCGTCGCTACATCAAGGCGACCCATCCTGACACGCGTGCCTTCCACGAGGCGTTTGCCGACATTGTCGCGTTGCTGCAACACTTTTCGTTTCCGGAGGTCCTGAAACACCAGATCGCGCAGACGCGAGGTGACCTGCATCAACAGAACATGCTTGGCCAGCTGGCGCAACAGTTTGGCGAAGCGACCGGCGGATACGGGGGCCTCAGAGACGCCATTGGCGACTATGACCATTTAGGGAATTGGGCGCCCCACGTGCCCGACCCCGATGACTATCAGAACGTGATGAGCTTTCATGCTCGAGGTGGCATTTTGGTGGCTGCCATCTTTGATGCGTTTCTGAATATTTACCAGCACCGCATCCGTAAGATCCTGCGTATCGCGACGGGCGGCACGGGAGTCTTGCCCGCTGGCGAGTTGCATCCGGACCTGGTGGACGAATTGGCCGGTCACGCTGCCAACGCCGCTCGGGAAGTGCTGCGGATCTGCATTCGCGCGCTCGATTATTGTCCTCCCATGGATATTACGTTTGGCGATTATTTGCGCGCCATCATCACGGCCGACTTCGACATGGTTGCGGACGATTCGCTCGGCTACCGCGTGGCCTTTGTCGAGGCATTTCAAAAACGCGGCATCAGCGCATCCGGAATCAAGAGCATGGCCGTCGAAGAACTCGCCCATGATTTGAATCCGCAAAACCTCAGTGGCCAGCAGGACCAGATGGGCATTTTCGTTCAATTCTTGCGCGAGGTTAAAGAGGAGATTGGCTATCACACGGACCGAAAAGCAATCTTTGAAGCAACCAAGAAATTCGTCGGAGGCAACTATGGGTTGCACGCCAGGATTGAATCGAAGTTCGCGCATAGCGAAGTCGTCGACGAGTTTTCTAGTCTGACCGGCCTGATGTTCCCGGGCGATCGCGAGGCGACCGAAAAGCTTGGCCTCGAATTCGGCTATGGATCGATCCAGACGGCTTCGTACGAAGTCGGCAACGTCTGGCTCGCAAATCGCGTGACGCCCAATGACGGTATTATCAATCATGTCGTGGTAACGCTGATCCAGAAGCGAGGCGTTCGATTCAACGTCGACGACGGAGACGTAACGGTCGATGAAGATGGATTTTTTGTCCCCGACAAAGTAGACCCCGACAAATGGGGCGAGCATCACATCATCTTCAATGGCGGATGTACACTCATCTTTGACCTGGACACGCTTAGCCTGCGATATTCTGTCAAGAAGGATATCGATGATCGCCAACGCATGATTCGCCAGTATAAGTATGAGGCTGGTCTGCTGGGCGATGCCAACGAAACCTACTTCGACAGCGCCACGATGACCGCGCTGGCCGGACCGTTTGCCTTTATGCATTCACACACTGATCACGACTAGGATCGTTATGGCTAAGAAAACTTCTGTCGATTCGGTCAAAGTGCGAATGTACCGCCAGGGTTTTGGCGACTGCTTCCTGCTCTCGTTCTATCAGGGCAAGACCCGCGTTTTTACGATGCTGATCGATTGCGGGATCAAGTTCAATACGAAGTCCGACGACGTGCCAATCGAGGATGTGATTGATGATCTCAAGGCCACATTGGCCACGAAGGACAACGGCAAGCCGCGGATCGATGTGCTGGTCGCGACACACGAGCACTGGGACCACATTGCATATTTTCACCCCAGCCGTGGCGGTCTGAAGAATCCCTTCGGTGATTTTGACATTGGGCACGTCTGGCTGGCCTGGACGGAGAATCCGAAAGACGACGAAGCGGTCGCGATCAACTCGCGCCTTCGCGATGGCGTGGCAGCGCTGTCATTTGCCGCCGAGCGACTCAATGACAAGTTGGCGGACGAAGTCGAACAAAGTGCATCCCTGCACCTTGGCGGGCAGGTGGCGACGGCGCGAAAGAAATTCAACGAAGCAATCGATGATGTCATGGGCTTCTACGGCGTCACGTCATTGAAGAAAGTCAGCCAGAGCGGCATCCGCTATAAGAAAAATGGAAAAGTCAGCTCGATGACCGAGGATGCGATGGAGAACGTCATCAAGCTAGGAAATGACGGGGGTGGAATTAAGTATTTTTCACCGGGCACGACGGTCGACGCGAATCTGCTGCCCGCCGGCGTCAATGTCTATGTGCTGGGACCGCCGCGAAGCAGCATGATCAACAAGTCAACGCCGTCGCACGGTAACGCTCAAGAGACATACCTGGGCATCGACCGTTTGGGGATGTCGAGCTTCATTGATGGGGCGCTGGCCGTCGGCGCCGCGGAGAATTCACAAGATCACGTAGACCACGGTAGCCCGTTTGGCGAAGAATTGGGCGTTACTCCACAGACTGCCGAATCCCAAGAGTTTTTTCAGCGGACCTACTTCGCTGACGATGAAGCCTATCGGAAGATCGAGAACAACTGGTTGGACATCACGGGACAGTTTGCCCTGCAACTCGACGGCGCCATCAACAACACCAGCCTGGTGCTGGCGATCGAACTGGCGGACACCGGCAAGGTTCTGCTTTTTCCAGGCGATGCACAGGTCGGCAGTTGGTTGAGCTGGCATGATTACCAATGGGACGTTACCGGCGGCTCTGGTTGTGACCAGCCCAAGGTGCGGACTGCCACGGACCTGCTCAATAACACCGTTCTCTACAAGGTCAGCCACCACGGCAGTCATAACGCGACCGTTAAGGAGAAGGGGCTGGAACTGATGAAGCATCCAGAACTCGTCGCCATGATTCCCGAAAAGGAAGATAGCTATAGCGGGATTCTCTATCAGCCGCTGATGGACCGCCTCAACGAACTTTGCAAAGGCCGAGTGCTCGTCTCCGCGGATAAGAATTTTCCGCCCGACAGACTCCGAGCGGAACGGCCACCTGAATTAAGTTCAGGCGAATGGAAGACGTTCAAGGACAACTTGGTGGTCGACCGAGTCTACGTCGAATACACGATTCGCAGTTAAGGTTCCCACTGCTTGAGCCGATCGATCGTCGCGGTGATCTTGTCCCGATTCTTCTCGAAGAAACCGAAGAAGACCAGGATGCACAGGCCCAGCCCAATCCCGAAGGCCCACCAGGGCCACACGTGGTTAATCGAACGCGCCGCGTGCCAGACCATGCTGATCATCGACAGCAGCATAAAGGTGACACCCAGGTACAGGAACGCGCGGACCCTGAGCACGATGCCGGCCAGGGCGCCCATGAGCGACAGAACCAATAAGGCCATCGGCGGCCACAACGCCTGTCCAATTCCTCGAATGAAGATCTCCCCCGTGGAACTCAGGTAAATTACCATCATGCAGGCGTAACGCAGGCCCGTCATCGTCGACTCGGGCAGTCGCCGGCGATTAATTTCCGCCGCAATCAGCACTGACAGGGCGGGTGGAATCAGCCACATTTGCGGCTGGCCCAAGAGGGCAAATCCGCGGTCGTCCAACAGGGACCACAGGGCGCCATTGGCAGCAACCCCAGCGGCCAGTGCCATCGCCAGCGACTTGCGCCCGATGCTCAGACCCACGTACAGAATCCCCACGCCAAACAGGATCAGCGAATAGTCGCTGCTTGAAGCCACCAGCCACATTCCCAGCGCTGGCAGCAACGGCAGGAATGTCCCGGTTCGCTGCAGTGGCTCCGCCAGGACGCGATGGCCTGTGCGTTGGAACATTTCGCCCACCCCAGCGCCCGCAAATGCGATCAACAGAATGATGTACGGCCAGAATTCAGACCACTGCCCGAACCACTGCGGACGGGTCAGGTAGATGTGAGCGAACAGCAGTGCGCCGGCGGTCTGGGCGGCGTAGACGTAGGCCATCCGTCCGGGTTCTGTCAGTCCGAGCGGATCACGACCCGGTAACACGGCCATCCCGATTAAAGCCGCAACCAGTCCGACCATCACCACGGAAACCGCGGCCAGTTGCAGATCGCTGATCGGAGCGCCCCGCATTGGATTTTCCAGGTACAGCAACCCTTCAATCAGCAGGACCGTGACCAGGACGACCAAGGCACTCACGCCAGCGGTCAGGCCAGCGCGCTTCAGCGACATCTGCCAGTCAGTCGGCAGGTCCCGCCGTCGCGCGACGAGCAGCGTGTAAGCGAACGACACCACACAGCAAACCATCAGCAAGCGAATGGCACGACTCAACCACGCCGGACCATCCAGTCCGGGCTCGATATCTGCCCAACTCAGGAAGACACAACCAATGCCCAGCAAGATCAATGCAACGAATTGAAAAAGTTGCTTGCGCGATGATTGTGCCAAGCCGGCAATCCCAACGGCGATCAGCAGCGGAATCGGGGCGGTCAAGACACGCTGGGGTCGGTCTGCATGGCCAAGGACCAAACCCAGGCCACACATCAGTGCGAAACTGCTCGCCACCAAATTCAGTACGGGCAACCAACCCGCGGTGCGCCGCAAGCCGGCGACGGGGTCCGAAATCCCCAGCCGGAGTGCGACGGCCGCGAAGTTCGCGCCGCGTCGCCAGAGCAGGCCGGTGATTGCGACATACGCGGCAATGGAGATCGCAAACGTCAGAAGCATGTTGTCGACGCGCCAGTTCAACGCGTCAATCACCATGACTTGGACGGCGAATCCCCAGGCATAAAGGCCCAACAACGCCGCCCGCGATCGGCGGTCCCAGTGCATCGCAACCAACAGCAGGCCGAGGGCGATCAGCGCCGCCAGACCCGACCAGGTGCTGGTGTCCAGCAACTGGCGATTCCCGACCGCACGCTGGATGAGACCGATCGCCGTACTGAACAGCATGGCCCCCAGCAAACCAACCAGCGCCGCCGCCGCAAAGAACCGGTGCGCAGGAAGTCCGCGCGAGCCTGGCTGCAATGACGTCTCACGACGTTGCTGCGAGTCAATCTCGATCGCCAGCCAGAAGCCGGCCGCCACCGACATGGCAACGATCCACCAATACGCCAACTGCAGCACATCTGGCGAATTGGCGAAAACAATGGTGCCAAGCCAAAAATAGGTGGTTGCAAACAGTAACAAGAGTGTCGAAGCGTATGCCAGCAATTGGCTCCGCACGCGTAACGCGGCGGCACCGGCCGCCACGGAGATCGCCAGCGTGGCCCCGCAGGCCCACCAGGGACCGGTTGGATCTTCAAACGCAGCAAAAAGCGACAACAGCGCGACCGTCGCGCCGACCAGGCACGCCCAGGCAATCAATGTCATGACGGAAGCGGGCAGGGCGGCGGCGGTCGGCGGCAATGGGGCTGGCAGCGAACGAGTTAGCCCTGAACGCGTGGCCGGCCACCACGATTCACCGACCGCTGCCACGACGACGATGGTCCAGCCGACCAGCAGAATATGAAACGACAGCCAATCGGTCGGCAAGCTGTGCGGACCGGCGGTCGCCGCCACGAAAGCGACCAGGCAAGTACTCGCTCCGGAAACCAAATGAGCGCGATGGTCTGGGAACTGGCCGCGCAAGCACCATCCGACGCTGACGACCGTCAGAAACAACGCCAGGAAACTACTCCAGTGGCCTAACTGCTCAACGGCCGGATGAATTTGGCCTGGAACCACGACGATGCCGATCGCCGCGATCGCTGCCAGGCCCGCCACCGCGCTGACCGTCGCGACGACCTGGCCACGGACATCGATCCACGACATCGTGTTCCCAGTTGGTGCTAGGGTGGATGGCGCCTTCCGCTCGGCTCGGTCCCCGGGCTCGATCCAGCGTCGTAGTGCCAACCAGATTAGCGCGTAGCTACCGAGCGCGATCGCATTCCATTGTCCCAGCCGTGCCAAGTCGATCGTTGTTAGTTGTTGGCCCGCGGTCAACGGTGGCAGCAGGCACGCCAAACTGGCCAGATACTGTAAGACGACCGATCCTCCTGCGGCGAACGAGGTTCTCGCATCGCGGACGGCAATCACCAGCAACGTGATGGCAACCAGCGCCAAGGGCGTGGCATAGGATGACGCTGGGCCGATTCTCGCGAAGATTGAATCCGCCTGCGGCCCGCCCAGGGAAACGCCGGTGATCACTTGCACCACGGTCATCGTCGTCGCGGCCACCACGGGTATCGTCGTGATCGCCACCAGCAGCCGAGGGATGTTCGCGCTTGGCGATGGCCTCGAGGTCGCCAGGTCGGCCCAATTGGTCTGGCGTTGTGCGAGCGTGAACACTCTCTGGCGCGCTGCCCAACAGCCGGTGGCGAAAAGACCAAAACCCGCCAGCGACCAGCGCAATGCCGAAAGTGTCGCCTGTTGCGATTCGTAAGGGCCGGCCAACAGCAGCGGCAGCGCCGCACAGGCCAGGACCAGGGCTTCGCCCCCGAATGGCGTCCTTCGCTCCCATCCGGCGATCGCGGTTGCGGCGATGACGGCGGCCCATGCGCCCCACATCCAAGTGTCGAAGGCGTGCGGATGGCCCGGGAGGCGAAAATCTTCGGCCGCGGAATTCGCGATGATTCCCAATTCGATCAAGGCCCCAGACGTACAGCCAGCGGTCAGAATGGCCAGCAGGCTCGTAATCATGACGCCCACCGTTACCCGATCGACCGTAGGCCAATTGTGGTACTCGAGCAACGCTCCGACCTGCGGCCATTGTCGGCATGTCCGCCGTACCGCAGTCGCCGCAAGGCATCCGGCGGCCAGCACCGGAAGCGTCACCGCAATGTGGCGCGGATCGAACAGTTGCGGCCACGACGTGACCTCGCGGAGGGCCGCAACCGCGACCACCACCGCCAGCGTGCCCGCCGCATGTGAACCTAATGCTGCCAACGGCCAGCGACGAATCACCGCAATGCCGAGCCAGACGCACGCGATCAACGCCAGGCAAATCGCGTGAAAGCCAAATCGAAGGTCCTGCACGAGGAGGGCCGCTGGTGCCGCCAACAGTGACGTAACCAGCGCGGACTCGGTGAACGGGCGAACGATCACGGACCACCGGGGGGATGCGCCGGCGAAGCCACCACGCCATGCATCCAGCCTGCCGGCAGCCGCACCGACCCCCAGGCAGACAAGGCTTTGGATAAGTAGG
>JAUIHJ010000865.1 GCA_030432015.1 bacterium | reverse complement strand
ATAAAGATGTTCCGTCGGCGTACCCGCGACATAATCAAGATCCGCTTCATTTTCCCAGGTGATAAAATCCTTGGATGTTGCAGTTCGAATGGCCCGGACCCCCTTGCCGAAGTAACGCCAGTACGCCCGATACTCGGCTCGGTCAACATCCCAAAAGGCGAGATTTTGGGAATCAAACGCGCCGTTGGTAATCACCGGCTTGTCCTGCATCAATTTCCAATGCTTGCAGTCAGCTGACTGAAACGGCAGCAAACCGCCCCGCCCGCCGCCAAACGCCTTGAAACGTGCCGCGTCCGGGGTCTCCGGATTGTCATCGCGAAACGCGGTGAAATTGTGCGTGCCCGGTCCCAGCCAGACGATATTGTTCTCCTTCGAACCATTCCACTCGAACAGACCCAGGTTGGGCTTGGTCCAATGGACTCCGTCCTTGCTCTCGGCGTAGCAGGTAACCTCTTTGTGGACAGCCTTCATCTGCTTGTCGTGCTGCCAACCGCGGTAGATCATGCGATAGAGGTCGCCGTCCTGGAAGAACGTGTAGTAGCCGCTGGTGTTGCCTTCCCACGGCTTGTCGGTCACAAACACCACGTCCTGCGGTTCCGGCAGCAGTAGCTGCTGCTGGACGTCCCCGTCCATTTGGCCGATCAAGAGATCGTCGACGAAGAGCTCGAGCCGATTGCCGACGTCAACGGGATCGGCGCCGAAAGCGTTGGTGAGCAAAGCAAGTGTCAGTAGCAAGGTCGCGACGCCGGTTTTGCAGGTAAGCTGGCAACGTGCCATGGCGGATCTCCTGGGGTTGGGTTGGGTAAATCATTGGTGCCGTTTGCATGGCATGGCTTAAAGTAGTTCACGAATCGGCTCGCCGCGTTCGACGAGATAGCGTGGGCGGCCGCTGCGGTCCGGGATGGCGGTGTTCCGACCATCGATGCCCAGGTGATGATACACGGTCGCCGCGACATCTTCGGGGTGCAACATGCGGTCGCTGACATACGCGCCGTGTGCATCGGAGGTGCCGACCGTCTGCCCCATCCGCAGGCGACCGCCACCCATCAGCACACTAAATGAATGTCCCCAATGGTCGCGGCCCGCGGCACTATTCATCTTGGGAGTTCGGCCGAATTCGCCCATGGCGACAACAAGCGTCTTCTCGTAAAGGCCTCGATCAATCAGGTCACGCACCAGTGCTGCGATGGCCCGATCGACCGGCGGGATCAATTGCTTGGCCCCTTTTTCGGTCGGCAGGCGATTGGCCGTGCCGTGATGATCCCATGGCTGCGTGTTGACGGTGACGAAGGTGACGCCATGTTCGACCAGGCGACGTGCCAGCAAGGCACTTTGCCCAAACGTATGCCGCCCGTAGGTATCGCGTACGGCAGTCGGCTCCTGCGAGATATCAAAAGCGTCGCGAACGCCGGGACTGGTCAGCAAGTTGAACGCGGCTTGCTGGTGAGCATTCATATTGACCAGGGCGGTCTCTTTGCGGCGGCGAAATTGATCGAGTGTATCGAGCAATGTGCTGCGATCCTCCAGTCGATCAAAGGTAAGCCCTTGCCGCAACGCCAGATCTCGGACCTGAAAGTTGGCCGTGTTGGGATCCGAATTCGTCACAAACGGGTTATGCGCGCCCCCCAGATACGTGGCGTAATGAAACAGATTGTCGGTCCCTCCCCGCAGGTGCGGTGCGGCCGCGTAGGCCGGCATTCCGGCGCGGTTTGCGCCGCGGAGGGCCGCCGCGACAGACCCCATCGCCGGGCGGCGCTGGACGCGGTTGTCCGGCTTGTTGAAATCGGGGCCCTCAAAGCCGGTCAGCATCCAGTGATTCCCCTTCGTATGGTCGCCCGACCGGTGGCTGACCGTCCTCAGCACCGCCAGCCGATCCGCGATCTGGGC
>JAUIHJ010000263.1 GCA_030432015.1 bacterium | reverse complement strand
GTGCTGCTTGCCCAATTGAGTCTGGAAGTCCTCGATATGGATAACGCGATGCTGGAATTGCGTCGCGCGCTGGACGTCGACCCGGGTCACGGCCCGGCGGCGATGGAGCTCGGTAAGCTGAAGTTCAAGCAACAATTGCTTGACGAGGCACTACAGCTATTTCAAACCGCCGCACACTATCAAGCGTTACAGCCGGAAGCCCTGGCCTGGCAGGCCCGCTGCTTACGCACCGTCGGTCGCTACGCCGAAGCTCAATCGCGGATCACGCCGAGTCTTCAAGCGGAGCCGGAAGCCGCGTTGGGCAATGTTGAGCAGGCACATCTGGAGATCGCTGCCGATGACTACTTGTCAGCCATCCGGCGACTGCGTGCCGTGCTCGACCGCGAGCCGTTTCGTCACGAGGCCCGCCGCGTGCTGGCCACCGCGTTGCGGGCGACAGGAGAATCCGAGGCTGCGAAAGCGCAGTTAGAGATTGTCGCCGTGGCAGACGCCGCCCTGGTCCGCGCCAGGCATCTCGCACGCGACGTGGTGCTGGACGACGACAACGTCGCGTTGCGCGCCGAGATCGGCGAGATCTATCTTGAGCACGGCGATCCGCAGATCGCGCGGCAATGGTTGCGCAGCGTTCTGATGTTCGATCCGCACCATCAACCGACGCAGCGGATTTTGGATGGCATGCGTGAGGATGAAGCGTAAGCAGCCGGAGGTCGGGGCTTTGTGCATTCCAATCCGCGCGACTTGTAACCCGACGCGTTTTCGTTTGGCAACGCCACGTGGCGCTGTGAACACCTGTCGTTCCATGGCACGGTCCCCTGCCAGCTTGCCTGGCAGGAACCGGTGATTCAATTGATTCAATGGCTAAACGTTAGATGGTCGTTGTCGCGGCACCATGCGAGCGATCCAATCATTGGCTCCGACCAGGCAAGCTGGCCGGGGGCTGGGAGCGGTTGCAGGCAAATCATTTCGCCGCAACGTAGTGCTCTCCAGCCACGCCAATGACTGACTCGCCCTCTACACGACCGACCCGGCGCCGAAGCCGATGGCGACCGACGACCATGCGTACTGCCAAAGCGAGTGGTGTTGAGGCTATTTGGTATCGCCACCTCCAGCGGGCGCGGCACCTCCAGCACCTGGGAAGCTCTCGCTTTGTCCACCCTTTTTCATGCCTTCCTGGATTTGGCGGTTGAGCTCCTCTTGGTCAATGACGGGGACCAGACTCTCATCAGGGGCCTTCTCTTTTACCCCACCACAGCCGACGGTGATAACCAACGAAAACAGGGCGATCGCCACGAAAGAAATTGCACGTCTCATATCATTCTCCTTTTGAATTGAGTCAACTAAAAATCACCAGTTCATTCTAATTGTGCGGCCACCAGGCGAGCGACCTCGCGTGACCAGGCGGTCACCTCCCGCGGTCGACCGAGCTGTCGATAAAATGCGATGACCTCCTTGAGACCATCGGGATCGTCGAGGAAGCCCAGCACGTAACGCAATCGTTGGTGCACGCCCTCTTCCATGAGCTTTTCGACTTCCTCTGCCCGGGAACGTACCTGACTCGCTTGATCGCGATCCCCGGCCCGAGCCAGGCACCCTGCCTTGCGGTGCATCAGTCGCCACTCGGCAGGACCCGGCCACGTCTGCAGCGCCTGATCGTAGGCCTCCAGCGCGGACACAAAGTCCTGATGCACCTCTTCCAGAATGATCGCCTTCAACCGCCAATAGTCGAATCCCTCTCTTGCTCCAGGCCACGCCCGAAACCGTTGGTCTGCCCGTTCATATTCGCCCAGGTCAATCAGCAGGTCGATCAATGTGGCGACAAAAAACGGATCCGCGAGTTCATTGTCGATCTTCTCATCACCCACGTCCAGTAGACTCAACGCTTCACGGGGCTGGCCGCTTCGCGACGTCCAGCGTGCCAGTGCCGCGCGGGCCAGTGGTTCATTGGGCTCCGTCTCACGAAACCGCAGATAGCGAACCGCCTCGACAGGCAAGGTGCCGGTCTGGGCCGCGGTAATTCCCATTCGGACGTCCAGATCGTCGTTGGCCGTTTGCGGAAAAAATTGGCTCATGTACCATTCACGCAAACGAACCGCCCGCTGTTCCGGCGGACTCACGTCATAGATCTTCCAAAACAGCGATTCGGTTTCGTGATAGCGGGCGGTTGTCTCCAGGACTCGACAGAGTAACTGATGCGCTTCAATCGAGTTTTCATCCAGGGAAATTGCCGTTCGCAGAGATTTTTCGGCGGCCACCGGCCGATGCTGGACCAGGAACTGCAATTTGGCTTCCTGGATCCGCGCGGCAGCGGCCAGCGGAGAATTCGACGGGACCTGCCGGAGCTGGTCGAGCGCGTTCGGTACGGTGACATCGGTGAACAACTGGTCGTCACTGACCCATAGCTCGGCCATCAACAATCGCGCTTCCGCATCCGACGGGTGCAGCTGCAGATATCCACCGAGTGCATCGCGTGCCTTTCCCCAGAGTTGGAACTGGGCCAACTCGATTGCCCGCGAATAGCCCAACTGCCGTTGCGCGACCTGGTAGCCGCCCCATGCCAGCGCAACGGCGATTGCGACGACAAGCAGGCGGCGGACGGTTTTCGTTTGAAACTTCATGCTGGTGCAGCGTCAGATTCAATGTTGTGACATAGGACAAACAACTCGCCACGCCGCGCGTGAGTCTGTGATCTGGCGCCGTTCTTAAACGCCGAAGGCGTGGCAGGGAATCGTCGAGGGTGCCAACCCTAGGGCACGGCACACAAGAGAATATCACGTTGGGCAATCGTTCCCTAGGGTTGGCATTCTAGGCTCTATCATGTCGCCGCTACGCGGCGAACGATCGCAATTTCATTCCGTCCTCCTGTCAGGCAAGCTGGCAGATCCGTAGGTCACGCTTTGTGTGACGGCATGTGATCAATGCTTCCTTCCCGCGGGGATCGCTCAAAAAGTCGGTTCGTAATTCGCTGATTTCTGGTAGGCACATCTCAGTCATGCAAAGCGTGACCAGCCGGGCTTACATACCCAATGATTGAACTTCACTAGCGCAGATAACCGTCGAACCGCACCTTGATCACGGCTCGGCGGAAACCGGGCCTTCCGCCAGCCGCCAGTAGCGGTCGACGGCCAGATCGCCGTGGACGTCGACATGGCCGGAGGGCCAGTGGATTTCGACGGTGACCGTCCCGTGATGTTCACCGAGTCCGAACAGCAGGCGTGGGTCGCCATTGCAAAGATAACTGCCGCCAGCGATGACGGGCCTGGTAAACTGTCGGTCGCCGGCGCGGACCACGACGCGGCCACCGACTGGGTAAGCTCGCGAGATCGACCGCAGTTCGATCCCCAACCAATGATGCCTCGTCTGTGTGTCGTTGCGGAGCAGGGCGACCGGCTGATGGATGTGCGTGACGACAAGGTCCAAATCGCCGTCGTTGTCATAGTCTCCACCCGCCGCGCCGCGGCCCAGCCAGCGGCGTTTAAAATAGGGGCCGCCGAACTGTGAAATATCCGTAAACGAGCCGCTGCCGTCGTTGTGCAGCAATTGAGGCGGCATTTCATTGGGCTTGTGGTTGGGGCCGAGCACGTGTCCATTGGTGATGAACAGGTCCACGGCGCCGTCCTGGTCGTAGTCGAAGGGAACAGTTCCGAAGCCGAGCGTCTCGTAGCTGGTCGCAGCAATCCGCGTTCGCCGGCTGTCGTCATGGAACATCAAATCACCCAGGTTGTGATAGAGTGTGTTCTTATTGGCATAATAATGTGTCACAAAGATATCAGGCTGTTGGTCGCCATCAAAATCTGCGCAGGCGACTCCCATGCTCGCTTCATGTACGCCCGTGAGACTTACGGCGCAACCGGCTTGCACCGCAATGTTCGCATACGGTGTTTGAAGTGGCGGAATTCCTGTTGCGGGTGCCGTGCTGGCCCGAATATCGGCAGGCCCAGTGGCGGCCGCCGATCGCTCACGAAGACTGAATAGAAAATTTTCCATCATGTCGTTGGCCACATAGACTTCCGGGCGCAGATCATTGTCGAAGTCCAGCGCGGCGATCGCCAACCCCTTGCCGCCGGCGGCCAATAAGCCGAGCGATTCGGCCGACTCGGTAAACGTACCGTCGCCCTGGTTCAAGAAGACTCGGTCCGGCGCCGCTTCGTAGCTGCCGGGTCCGCAATAACCATCGACGCCATCGTATTGGCAGACGCGTGAGTTTTCGAACGTGACCAACAGGTAGTTCGTCACAAAAAGATCCAGGTCGTCATCGCGATCGAGATCCACCCAGATCGGGCTGGTGCTCCAGAGTGGTTCGCCCGTCCCTGATGTTTCGGTCACGTCAGAGAACGTGCCGTCGCCATTGTTATGCAGCAAAACATTCGACCCGTAATTAGCCAGATAGAGGTCGGGGAAGCCGTCGGCATCGAAGTCACCGGTAGCGACCCCCTGGCCATAGTGCGATTCCGCCGCCCCGGCATGCAGCGCGATTTCCTCGAACTGACCGCCGCCCAGATTGCGATAGAGCCGATTCAACTCGTCGGTTGACGGGGAGTCCGAAGTCGCGAGCCGGCAACCGTTCATCAGGTAGAGATCGAAAAGACCGTCGTTGTCGAAGTCGATCCAGGCGGCGCCGCCGCCCATGACTTCGGGCAGCAGGTACCGCTCCGGCACGACATCGCTGAAGAAGGTGAAGTCGATCCCCGACGTGACCGCGACGTTGGCGAACGCGGGCAGCACCTTGGGCCGATCGCGGGCCTTCTTCGACGGTGGGAGAAAATCAGACAGATCGGCCGCGGGCCTAGGCGCGGATTCGACTTCCGCCGGCCGGCCTGGTTCTTGCAGGTTTGAATCGGTCGCCTGTTTGCCGCTGCAGCCAGCCAATAAAAGCAGCGCGAAAACAGCCCAACCGTGAGAAAGCAGGTTCGGTGGCATGCAGCAACCCTGGACAGCACGGCTCCAGGTCACAGCGCGTGCGATTCGGTCAGGCCAAAAAAACAACATGCCGTCGCAAGCGACGGCATGTTGTCGGTTTTCATCGTGTTGGTAGAGAGACGACAAGGCTTACTCAAGTGCTTCCGACTCGCCACCGTTGCGTGTTCCCACGGCCCACCAGACGTCCTGCGAGACGGTCTCGCTGACGAACTTGACTGAACCGTCGCCCATGGCGGCGTTGACGCCCCCGGGATGCTCGCTGGTGGCGGCCATTGTGGTATGGCCGAACCAGTCGTTGCCGCCGTAGTTATGGCAATTCTTTTCGTTCGGCATCATGTCATGGGCATAAGTGTTTCCTGTACCCATAAACGACCAAGCCCAACTGCCGCCACGTGTATAGCGGCCGCTGAGGGCCGTCTGCGCAAGGCACTGGTTGCGAACCTCTTCGGTGCTGTTACCACCAACCCATGTATAGACCTGTTGGCGAAGCTCACGCTTCTTGGGGTTGGTCGTGTTTTGAACACTCTGGTCCTGCGTGACGAATTCGGAATAGGCAACCGTGTTGCTCAGACCGTCGGTGACCGAGGCGATCTTGACGGCTGGATCCAAAGCGTTCCGATGGCCCTGACTCTTCACGTAGCCGGTCGGGAACCACCGTTGGGCCCACAAGAATCCGTTCGCTTTCGAGGCACCCGTGCTGACGCCGGGACCCGGTGTGCCATTGGCGGCCCGATGCGGCGGCTGGTGCGACGTGCCAAAGTTGATCGCATAGGTCAAGTTCCCCAAGCCGGCTCCCAGTTCGCCCGGATTCGAGGGGCAGATAAACATAGGCAATTTGCCGCCGGTCGCTTGAATGTTTTCATTGCCGTTCCAACCCGTCGCCTCGAAAGGACGCAGCGACGTATCCGTTAGATCGTACTCATTTTGACGCTCGAGAAATGGCAGCAGCCGCCAACGGTGCGACCAGGACTTGTTCCGTTGATCGCCGTTCATTCCGACTTCGGCCCAAGCACCGTCAATCGGAAAGGTCTTGTACGTGTCGTGATAGTTGTGCATCGACAACATGATTTGCTTCAAGTTGTTGGTGCATTGCATCCGTCGAGCCGCTTCGCGGGCTGCTTGGACGGCAGGTAACAACAGGGCGACCAGAATTCCAATGATGGCAATCACTACCAATAACTCGACCAGTGTGAAGCCCCATTTCTGGGTTCCTTTGTGCATCTTTCTCATAATCTTGCTACCTCTTCAACAACGGAACTGAATGAGAGAATAAGACGTTCGTAGAAAACTTTAGCTCGCGGATCGGGAGCAGCCCACTTGATCATAGATAAGATCAAGCGCTAAGGTACTTTAGATCAAGTGGTAAAGTCAATAAATCAATGTGCAATAAACGAAAAAAACGCTCCAAGAATAGACTGGCTCGAATAGGGGGTGTCGGCCGGGTGAGCGTGTCGCAAGATTCAAGACCGGCAACTGAGAGTAGATTCTGTTTTTTATCGTCATCATCGAACCCTGGACACTTACGTTCCGGTCGAAGAAAAGACAAAAACTTCGAATGGAGACCGCCGGAGGCCCCTATTCGGAGGGTCGGTATTCCGCATCCCCTTCGCGAATCTCAATGAACTGATCGACGGGAACATCCGTAAAACGCTGCAGTGAACCGCTGGGCCAGAGGATTTCCAGGTCTCGTACGGCGGTGGCCAGCCCAAGGCCGATTTCCTGACGCAACGGGTTCGCACCAAAGCTCCCTCCGCTCCCCACCCAGCGATATACCGAACGGAGTTGATCTCCATCCCTGAATCGCAGGTGCAGCCTCGCGCCAATCGCGGAACGATTGGATTCCGTCCCAACCAGCCTGATGCAGATCCAGTGATTGCCGAAACCGGGATTTTGAAATAGCGCGTTGGCGGCCGTGTCGCCCGGGAATGCGCCACCAAGTTCGGCGAACACGTCCTGGTCTCCGTCGTTGTCGATGTCGGCAAAGGCAATCGCGTGCCCTTTCTGCAAATGCCCAAAGCCACCGGTAATGGTGACATCGGCGAATGTCGTTCCAGCTTGATTGAGAAACATCTGGTTCGGCATCAGCGCTTCGTAGGACGGATGTCCGGTGCCGAGGAAGAGATCAAGGAACCCGTCGTTGTTGAGATCCCCGAAGTTCGCGCCCATCGTCAGGCTGAAGCGGTTCAGCCGGGTCGCGCTGGTCACATCCCGAAAAACTCCGGCACCGTCGCCTTGATAGAGCCGCATCGATTCTGATGTGGGGGGCAGGTCGAAGGCGTCGGCCGCTACGGCCTCGATCGATCCGTCGTAGGTGGCCACAAACAGATCCAGGGCGCCGTCGTTGTTGTAATCCCAAAACCAGGCTGGGAAGGACAGGAGCGGTTGATCAACGCCCACCTCCGCCGCCACGTCCGTAAACGTGCCGTCCGTGTTGTTCTGAAAGAGGCGGTTCGGCTCGCCCTGCTGCGCCGTCAGCAAACCGCTGGCATCGCTGAAGCCACCATCTCCGGTCGGTTCTCCGTAATTGGAGACGTAGAGATCGGGATAGCCATCGCCGTTGTAGTCGCCCCACACGACCGCCTTGGTAAAGCGTCCGTTCGTGACACCGGCTTGCGACGCGACATCGGTAAAATGTCCTCGCCCGTCATTCTGAAAGAGCTGGCAGGGAAATTTTTCGTTGCCGACATAGAGGTCGAGGTCGCCATCACGATCGTAGTCACCCCAGGCAGCGGTTTGCGTGGGAAAGGCTGGTTCGGCCAGACCCGCAGCGAAGGTCACGTCGTGAAAGCGGCCCCGACCGTCGTTTTGCAACAGCGAGTTGACCGGCGGACTGTCGTTGAGCGGCCGCCACGCGCCGCGGAGGACCAGGATGTCCAGGTCGCCATCGTTATCGTAGTCCGCCTGCAAGAGGTTCAGGCCGCCATAGAGTCCACGGAATCCTGCCGCGTCGATCTGCTGGATAAATTTTCCCGTGCCGTCGTTGCGAAAGAAGACCAGCTGCCCGGCGTCTCCCCAATCCGACGTAACGACGTCCAGGCACCGATCGCCGTCAAAGTCGTCAATAATCACACCACCGCTGAGCGAAACGAGGTTCAAGCCAACGTCCGCCGCGATGTTCGTGAAACGAGGAAGCTCGACCTCCGAAGCAAGACGATCGGCTGGTAGCCGGTGCTCCGGCGGAACGGCGTCGGGATACGCGCCCAGGGTCATCTGCGCCAGGTTGAGAAGCCATTTGGCGGCCAGGTTTTCGGGATCTTCCTCCAGTAACCGTTCCAAGCATTGGACCGCCATCTGCGAGCCGGCCTTGTCCGTGTGAACGCCCGCACCCTGGATGGGAAAGATGCAACTCTCGCTATTCTGACAGGCGATGCAATTATCGGTTTCGCCCCGCCGCAAGCAGGCGCCCGCCAATTCCAGGAGCGTCCGATGCTCGATGCCGGGGAGGCGCGCCTTGAGTGATTCGGGGACTTCCTGAATCAATGTATAAGCTTCCCGGAGGCGGTCGATCGATTCTTGGTAGCGTCCCAGTCGTTTGGCGGCCACGCCCGCGATGTAGCAAGCACCGAAGCGTTCCCAAGGGGAAAGGTGTGGCCGGTTGAGGATCGCTTCGGCGGCGCGCAAATCGCCGTCACCGAATAACTGGTCGCTGGCGAGGCTGGTGTCTTTTCGGCTGGCCAGCAGTTGCACCATGCGACGATGACCGCGGGGCTGCTGCGCGTCGGCAGTTGGATCCGTTTCCGCTGCAGGCCGTGGCGCGCTGCGCCCACGACAGCTCGGCCCGGTCAGCATCGCCAACAGGAGCAGGCCGAATAAAGTTGGGGCGGTGTATCGCATCAGCACCGTCAGGCCGGAATTGCCTGTTCGAAATCGTCACTCGGAACAACCGACAGCAGCAACGTCCCGACTTTCGTCAGGTGCCATGCTGATATTCTGATGCAGGCATTCTGATTGATTTAGGGGACGTTTCCAACCGACCTGCGGGGAGCGGGTTGTACGCGCGGTCACCGATGGGTTGTGCGCGGGGCTTGGACCGGTTGTGCGCAGGGGCTCCGGAACCCGCATGGGTTGTGCGGGTTTTGCGCGGGTCTCCTGACCCCGCACACCGGTTGTGCGCGGGTCTCCTGACCCCGCACTTGGTCCGACCGGAGGTCTCACAGCCGTCTTCGCGCTCCGCCGGTTTTGGGAGACCTACGGTCGGGCGTTTCGACGGGGTCGGAGACCCGCGCCGAACACAACGACCGAGATCCGCGCGAACATTGACCCGCGCGAACACAACGACCGAGACCCGCGCCGAACATAGGTCGGAGACCCGCGCCGAACACAGCGACCGAGACCCGCGCCGAACGCAACGCGTCGTTTCGATGCGCCGCCATCGTCACGGCAATCGCCCATCGCCCATGGCCCATCGCGCATGGCCCATCGCGCATGGCCGGTGGTTGAGCTCTACGCAATTTTGTTTGGCATTCCCGGCAATTTTCATCACCGCCGTACGAATGCCCGCTTATGGGCAACGTGCCGATTCTTCATTGACCTTCACATCGCCGTGCGAAAGGCACTAGGATCGGCGGAATGGAAACGATCGTACGACTGCAGGAGTTGACCAAGAAATATGGCCGCTTGGTCGCCTTGGACGAAGTTACGCTTTCGATAGGCGGAGGGGTGACGGGCCTGTTAGGCCCCAACGGGGCGGGCAAAACGACGTTGATCAAGGTTCTACTCGGCTTGGTCCGGACCACCTCCGGGATGGGTGAAGTGCTGGGCTATCCGCTGCGCGGTCATGCTCGCCAGATTCGCGCCGCAGTTGGCTACATGCCGGAAGACGATTGTTATATTGCGGGGCTGAGCGGCGTCGAATTGGTGCAGTTCATGGCCCGGCTCTCGGGTCAGACGCACATCGAGGGTCTGCGGCGGGCCCATGAGATCCTGGACTATTGCGATATCCAGCAGGAGCGTTACCGGGACGTTGCCACTTATTCCACCGGAATGCGGCAGAAGCTGAAGTTTGCCCAGGCGATTGTGCACGATCCACCGCTATTAATCTTGGACGAACCGACCGCGGGGCTTGACCCGGAAGAACGTCTGGCGATGCTCAACCGCATTCGCTCGCTCTCCACCGACGGAGGTAAAGCGGTCATTATTTCGACGCACATCCTCCCAGACGTGCAATCGATTTGCGACGACGTCGTCATCAT
>JAUIHJ010000262.1 GCA_030432015.1 bacterium | reverse complement strand
ACCCCCTGATGGAATTGACTGATGCCGTCGATGGCAACGATGACTTTGCCGACATCGGCAGCCCGGGCGATGGGCAGTTTCAACCGGCGCCGACCGGCAATTCGGGGACGCCGCAGGTCTACCAGGACTACTTCTTTCAGGTTCGTGACGCGCGGTTCGCACCGGTGGTCGGTAACTGGGACCTCCCGCTGACCCGGCCCGTTGACCCCAGCCCGCCCGTCTCGCCACCGGTGCCACCGCCACCGCCCAGTGGCAATCCGTTTCACAACGATGCCCTCCCCACCGACGTCAATAACGACTCGACGACCACGTCGGCCGACGCGAATGAAGTGGCGATCTTCCTGGGCATGAACGGGATCCAACCGATTTCGTCGTTGACATTTGCCGGCAAGTTCTTGGACGTGGACAACGACGAACTCATCACGCCCCAGGACTATCTGGCCGTGATCTCATTCCTGGGTGGCGGCGGAGAAGGGGAGGCCCACACGACGCTCTCCAGACTCGCCACCGTCGGCTGGTACAAGAACAGCGTCGATCCCGCCGACGTGAACCTGGATGGCGTCATCGGTTCAACCGATGCGCTGGCGATCGTCAACCAGATTAACGCCCACGGTATTCAAATGGAACTCGACATCTCCTTCGACGGAAAGTTTCTGGATCCCAACGGTGACGGATTTGTCACCGGTCGCGACTTCCTGTTCGTCGCCAACATCCTGAACAACCGTGCTGCAGACGGCGGTGAAGGCGAGGGTGAGAATCCAGCAGAGGCCGGGGGACTCGCCGCCACATCCAGCGTGTCGCTCGCGATGTCGGCACCGACGGTCAAGTCGGCACCGAGTCCCGGGCAAGCCACCGCAATCGACACGGCGATCCTGCGACCGGATGCCGACGTGCCCGGCGCCGCGATCAGCGGCCTGGTCAGAACCGACGGCGCCAACATGGATCCCGTCGCGCTGCAACCCGTCACGCTGCAACCACTCACCCCGCAACCCGTCGCGGGCAAGGTCGTGCAGTGGGCACGCAACATTTTTGCGACCCCAGTTGTGGCCGAACTGGCCTCCAACACCAATCGGTCAGGCAACCCCGTAGCGCACAAAGATTTTGAAACTTTGGAAGAGAATCTCCTTGAACTGCTGGCCTGTGACGTGAGCGAAACATGGAAGTCCAGCCAGAAGTCAACGATATCGACTAACTGAAGCGTATTCTCAGAAGGTCCTCAACACCCCAATCGCACGCCCAACGGTTCCCGTTGGGCGTGTTTCGTTTAGTGGCGTCAATCGGTGTGGGCGTCGGCCACTTGGGGTCAATTTCGCGCGACGAAGAAAACCTGCATTCGGGCGAAGTTCCGTTCGCCAGGTTCGCCTTGAAAACGGCCGGTTCATCCCCGCGCTGCGTGTTGCTCCCCCGCCATCGCGATTGACTTGGCGGCTAATCTCTATTTAATGGTGCCGAGCTGAACATGGCCGGCCTCATCGCGGTCTGCCGTGTCGCGGTTACATGCATTGTGGTTGACTCCGACGTGGCCCGTCGTACCAAATCGACCACGCACCGACCTTCCGCTACCGATCGACATGTGGTGCCGATGCCTCGATTAACCGACGCGTTGCGCCTGCTCTTCCCAACATGTCACGTGATCTGTGGCTTTCCACTTGAAAGGGATTATCATGTTGCGCAGATCCACCGCAAAGAAACGTGAGCAAAAAGTACGTAGTCGCCGAGCGAAGTCGCTGGCCCGTCGGCGACCGATGTCCATGGAGTGGCTGGAACGGCGCGATCTACTCGCGGTTGTCGCTCCTGGCGGGTTGCCGGAAGTTCCGCCTTCGCTCGAACCATTAATCCCACCGCAGGTTCTTAACGAGATCGATGCGCTGCTCACAGCCGGCTTCGAAAGTGCGGCGATCTATCAGGCTTTTCCTGGCGAGGTCAACGACATCCGGGTCTCGACGGCGATCTTTGAATCATTGATTCTGTTTGATGACAGTGGCCATGTGCCCGTTTTCCGTGTACCACCTGTGGTCAACAAGGCCGTGCTCGATTCCTTCTCGGTCGGCTCCAACATTAGTATGGGCGCGTTTGCCGACGGGTTCGCGGACGTCTGGGTCGCGGGCGACATCGGCGTGGCGTACGAGCTGACACCGGTTTCCGCGTATCTCGGCGTCGGATTTGACGTGGGCGTCGACGTGGGCGTTAACTTCACCGCGGATGCCGGGTTCTCTGTCGATCTGCCGCTGACCGAGTTTGTCGGCGGTGTGCCGGATGTCGAGGCGATTGCCATCAACCCTGGTGCGATTGGGTCGATCCTGGAGCTGGTCGGCCTGGATGTGTTGGTGGAACCGCTCACACCGCTGCTGGACATGCTGAGCACGGCGACGTCGAGCGACACGATTACGATCCCCGAAATCAACATCCCTGGGCTGTTGCCGCTAGATGTGCTCGATTTCAGCGACGGCGGCCCTCCTGGCCTGGGAACGTTGATCCCTGCCTATGATCCGTCGATCTTCGATGATTTTAGCAACCAGTTCGAGAGTGCCTTCACGATTCCGGAGTTTGAAATCCCCACCGGCGTCGATATCGGGGACGTGATCAGCGACGTTCCGGGACTGGACTTCCTGGTTGGGTTGGCGGGATTCCTTAGTTCAGCCCTCAACGGTGAACTTCGCGTGACGCTTGATATGAACGACCTGGACGATCGGGCCGATCTGTCGGCCGTCACCATTCCGACGTTTGTTGACGGGGGGACGGGCAACGACACCGTGATCGCCAGCATCAGCAACGACGAATTTCTTGGCGGCGACCAAAATGACGCGTTCTTGCTGAATGTGCAATCGCTCGACGACTTTGATGTTTTTGACGGCGGCGATGGCGACGATACCTTGCTGATTCCGGGGACCGATACGTCCGACGTCATCCACTTGTACGCCGATAATGACGGAAACCTGATCCGCTACGAGCGGCATGATACGCAAGGTGACGTCGTGGCCGCCACCAACCTGGTGCTGACGAACGTGGAGGAAATTCAGATCCTGGGCGAGGAAGGCGATCAGGTCCTGGGTAGCCTGGGTGACGACTCACTCATTATTCATGGCGAGCTGAAGTATTCGAATGGCGTCGTGTTCTTCGGGGGCGATGAAGTCGACTCAGTCGAGCTCATCTGGATGAGCGATGCGCCTCTTGAAGTGACGGTTCCGCAATTAGGCGATGATAACACCGGGACGTTTCTCGTCGGCGAGTTTCCGTATTCCTTTACCGATGTCGAAGACAGCATCACGTTCAATGCCAACGGGGCGGTCGGTAGCATCAGCTTTGAAGGGGGTGACGAGTCGAATTTTGTCCGCTTCGTAGGAACCGAACCGGGCGGCGGCGCCTTCGCCAACGATGGCCAGGTTGGCATGGCGCTGGCCGGTTTCGCCCCGGGCAGCAGTATTACGATGGATGGCCTCAACGGCGGCGACACCTTCTCCGTCGCCCTCAATGGGATCACCGAGTTTACCGAAATCAACATCCTGGGCACCGGTCCGACCGGCACCGACACCCTTATCTTCGAGGGCAATGAGGGTGATGAAGAGATATTTTACACGCCCAGCCCCGACAGCATTGAAGCTGGGATGATCGAAATCGGCGCGACGACGATCAATTTCGAACAGATTCTCGGCCTCACCTTCGTCGGGCTCGGTGGCGACGACACCTTGCAGGTCAACGAACCGGCTGCTGGTTCCGACGACACGGTATTCTTCGAGCCTTCCTTTGGGAACAGCGGCCTGTTCACGTTGGTCTCTGCTTCGGCGGAAAGCACGCTTGTGTATGCACCCGTGCGATTCCGCGATATCGAAGTCCGTCGCTTCAACACCGGCACGGGAATCGACTCGCTCTTCGTTTCCAGCTTCGACATGCCGTTTGTCAATAGCGATGTCACGGTTGTGGGTGGCGATGGAACGACCACGGTCGATTACGGCGGTCTGAATCCGACGTTAACCGAATTCGTTCACGACACCACCGACGCAGATATCCTATCGTTGGAACTCTCCTCGGCACACGATCGCGTTTCGGTCACGCCAGGCAACGGCATCGCGATCGACGTCCACATGGGCCTGGGCGACAACACGCTGACCTACCTCGCAGAGCCCGGCGACAACGTGATTCTTGACCTCGACGATAGTGTTCTCCGCACGGAAAACGCGGTCTATGGCAATGTCACGTTCACCGGAGCCCATGTTGCCGTCGATGCCGGGGATCAGCAGTTCACCGCCATCCACACAGGAGACGATGACGATATCCTGACGCTGGAACCGACCGGCACCGATACGGGACGATTGGCAACCAACAACCCGTTTGAGCCCACCGTCGAATTCAAGGGAGTAACCCAGTTGTTCCTGCAAGGCAATGGGGCCCTGAACTACCAGGGTAGTAATCGCTCCGATGCCATCAACATCGTGCAATCACTGCCCAACGAGGTTGACATCAACCAGCAAGTGGCCAGGATCCTGGGTACGGTGGACTATGTGCCGGTCAACGCCAAGGGCTATACCCAAGCGATCATCGAGGGAGGACACGACGTCGATTTCTTCCGGGTCGAGGTCGACCAGTCGCTCGCCGGAAGCACCAGTAATGAACTGAGCTTCGCCATTGGCGGCGGGCTCGGCAAGGATCAGGTCGTCGTGATCGACGACGATATCGGCGACACCATTCTCCGTCGCGAGGAGACCGACGAGCAAAGCGGCATTGTCAAAGTCGGCAAACTCGCGCCCGTGGTGTACGACCGAGTCGAAGTCGTGAAGATCTTCCCTTTCGATCCCATCACGTCCGGGACCGGGTCGGATCAATTGGGGCGCGAGGTCGTTCTGGAAGCGGACCCGTTGGAGCCCAATGACAGCCGCCTCGCGGCCCATCCGGTGGAGACGCTGTCCGGTGTCAATCGCGATCCCAACATTGGCGAGCCGGGTGTCGATCTCTTTGGCGACATGGTGCTGGGGGACGAGGATTGGGTTAGCTTCAAAGCCACGACGACGGGCACCTATCGCTTCTTCCTGGTCTTCGACGATGTGAAGGTCCTGGAGAATGGCCAACCGGGACTGCCAGGCGACGGCGATTTGGACCTGACGATCTACGATGCGGCCGGTTCGTTTCTTGCCGATGGCAAACCGCTGGATATCCTGGGCACGAACATTCCGAATCTCACGCCCAACGGCGATACACCCTACGTCATCAGCCAGACCGTGGATGAGAACGGCAATCAAGTTTGCGATTCGGGGGTGCGCCCCGACCCGCGGTCACCGACCGTCTGTCAACAGGTTGGCCCGGCGGGCGAATTCGTCGACATCGGCGTCGAAGAGGGAACGACCGTCTACGCTCGTGTCCGCGGCCATACCCCTGAAGCGGTCAACAACTACGATGTCTTCGTCCTCAGCCCACTCGACCTGGCCGAAGGCACCATCGCCGACCAGGGGCGCGATAGCGACCTGGGCACCGACGCCGAAGAAATCTCCGACCCGCCCGGCGGCGGCTTGCGGATCATTCGTACGGAGATCAACAGCTTCGACACCAGCGCCACCAATGACCGGCCTGATTGCGACACCGGTTTGTACAATGCGGGTTGCCGTACGATCTTTCCCACCGACCTCAAGGTGACCCCCACCTTTCAGGTTGAAAGCATAACGCTGTTCGTCGAGAGCTTTCCACCACGGGCGCCGGGATTCCAGTACGAAGCCATTCACGAGACGATCGCCCACCAGTTGGGCAACTATGAACTGGTCGGCCAGCACAGCGGGCCGATTGAATTTGATGCCGTCACCGTCGTCAACGACGAAGTTACGCTGGGCGAAACGGCCAAGGGGACCGTTACCTTGCACTTCAACGCGCCCTTGCCCGATGATCGGTACACGCTGGTCGTCCGCGACACCCTGGTCGATCCCGCCATTCGCCCGCTGGATGGGGAAACCAACGCCGTCATTCCGGTCGACGCGGACCACTTCAAGTCCGGCAACGGCGTTCCCGGCGGCGACTTTATCGGCAAGTTTTCCGTTGACACCCGCGTCGAGATCGGAACCTATTACGCCGGATCGTTCTGGCTGGACCTGAACGCCAACGGCATCTTCGATCCGGACAACCCCGACCCACTCAATCGCGACGCGGTCTACCAGTTCGGTAGTAACGAAGAATTGGTCGACAAGCCGGTCATCGGCGACTGGGACGGCGATGGATTTGACGAAATCGGGCTGTTTGCGCGCGACGCAAGTTCCGGAACCTATCGGTTTCACCTCGACCGCAACTCCAACGGCATCTACGACCCGGGCAACAAGCCGGAGGATGATCCGCTGGAATTCGAGTTCCTGCCCAACTCCGGTGCGGGCGTCCAACCGGTCGTTGGCGACTGGGATGGGGACGGCACCGATAACATTGGGGTTCTATCGACTGGACAGTGGATCCTCGATCTGGACGACAACCAGACCATCGACTTTGCCACCGAATTATTTCCCACCAACTTCACTGGGCTGCCGTTCGCGGGAGACTGGGATGGGAGCGGAACGATCCGCGTCGGCGCCTATGATCTGCACGCCGGCAAGTTCCAATTCGACATCAACGGCGACAAAATGTTTACCGCGGCAGACGATCTCGAGATTGAATACGAAGTCCCCGGCTTGGAGAGGCCGCTGGTGGGCGACTTCGACGCCGACTTTGATACCAATATTGGTTTGTTGATCGCCAATACCGACAGCGTGTTCCCCGGTGTGATCGCCCAGTGGCTGCTTGATCTGGGCGACCCCTTGGCCAACCCGCTGATGGAACTGACCGACGCCGTCGACGGCAACGATGACTTCAACGGAATGGGCAGCCCAGGAGACGGGGATTTCCAGCCAGCACCAACGGGTGGTCAGGGGACACCCTTGGTGTACCAGGATGTCTTCTTCCAAGTTCGCGATGCACGGTTTACCCCAGTTGTCGGCAACTGGGATCTTCCACTTACGCGGCCGGTCGATCCCAACGCACCGGTGGCCGATCCCCCACCGCCACCACCGCCAAGTGGCAACCCGTTTCATAATGACGCCATCCCAACGGATGTGAATAACGACGGCATGACCACGCCCGCCGACGCGAACGAGGTCGCAGCGTTCCTGGGCACCCAAGGGATTCAACCGATTTCGGCCCTTACCCCGCCAGGCATGTTCTGGGATGTTGACAACGACGAACTGATTACGCCCCAGGATTATCTGGCCGTGATCTCCTTCCTCGGAGGTGGTGGCGAAGGCGAGGCGACGCAGCCGGTTTCCAGTCTCGCCACCGCAGGCTGGTATAAGAATAGCGTCGAACCAGCCGATGTGAATCTGGATGGAGTTGTCGGCGCCACGGACGCGCTGGCGATTGTCAACCAAATCAATGCCAATGGCATTCAAATGGAGTTGGAGGTTCCGTTTACAGGGAGGTTTGTCGACCCCAACGGTGACGGTTATGTCACGGGGCGTGACTTCCTGTTTGTGGCGAATATCCTCAACAACCGCGCAACCGGCGCGGGCGAAGGGGAGGACGGTGGCGAAGGGGAGGCTGACCGCTTCGTGGTCGCCACCACCATCCCGCCAGCGACTCAGACGCAACCTGACGCGGCGACGGCCCCCAGCGGGCACCTCGCCGCGGATCGGACGGCGAACACGGCCCCCATTCTGCTGGACGGCGGCGGGCCCAACGGGCCCGTGACGTTGGGGCGCCCCAGTGCCGAAGGGATGACCGGCGCGCAACGCGACGGACTGCAGTTGGACTTGGGGACCCCTGGGTTGGCGAGCAACCGCTTCGACGGCCTGACCGCACTGGCTTGGCAACCTGCCTCCGCTCGACCGATGCGCCTGCGGGATTTCGAGTCACCCGAGACCCTGGACGAAAGCCTGATGGATCTCCTGGCTAAGGATGTGGGTGAAAACTGGAGGGGCCTCGAGTAGCAATCGAGGCTCTTGCTTCGTGCTCAAAGCAGGTGTTCACGAATTCCCTTATCGACTGGTGGCACGCCCGACGGTTCCCGTTGGGCGTGCCACGCTTGGTATGTGAACTGGTGAAAAATGCCAGCGGAGCAATGCACGATTGCCGCGGGGAGGTGAACTCGCAGGCTGCAGCGGAGATTGCCTCACACGGTTCCTCGCATTTCCCACTTCGTCTTCTCCGCGCCCGCACCACACACTGCGGGCACGATCGAGGAGAATTGTGCGGCGGGTAAATTCGTATCGGCCGCTCGCCGATGCGCGTCATTCTGATCATGCCTCAAGCAATGCGGAAGCAAGCTCGCGCGGCGCGCGGCGCCGCAGGCAGCCCATTCTTTCTATGCAACTCGATCGATACATTCCCTCCATCCGCCGTTTGTTGCAATGGCCGTCCAAGACCCTTATCATCCCTGTTCTATCCAGCCTGACAGACCTAGAAAAATTGTTTTCTTTGGCTGATTGAGTTCGCCTTGCGTCAGTCACATAATGACGCTCCGACCCCGAGGGGGCGATCCGTCCAGCGGGCAGGGGTATGCGCGACGCGACGACGCGTTCACGAAATCAACAATTCGACTTATTCGTAATTAATATATATAGAGGTCTTACAGTTATGTCGCTCGAAAGACTCAAGTGGTTTGGATCGTTGTTCCGTTCAGCGCAAAAGAGACGAAATGGACGGAGCAGCCGGGACCGCCGCCAACGATTCTTGGGCGGGGTCAGAACGCTGCAGGCTGAGAAGTTGGAAGATCGTCGAGTGTTAGCCGTACTGTCGTTTGATGCCGGCACCAACACACTGGTATTCAGTGAATTCGCAGGCGAGACGAACAACGTTGAGTACACGTACAACGACCTGGGGGCCGCGGACGAATTCATCTTCACAGACACCTCCACGATCTTCAACGGAACAGGCTGCGGTGCGGCATCGGGAATGACAATTGTCTGCTCGACGCTGCCGGGTGTTGCCACCGTACGATTCGAGTTGGGTAGTTCCGACGACGTGCTTACCATCAATGCCTCGCAAATGGGTGGTGGTAACGCGGGTCCGGAGAACATCGAATTCCGACCATCCAGTCCGGTCGAACAGCGCGTAACCGGCCTCCACCCTGGCGTGCCGGTGGACGTGACTGGCGCTGAAACGGTCGCCTTTGTGGGCAATAATAACGATGACACGCTGAGCGTCGATCCTGGCAGTGGCAACAACGTGGTGCGCATCGAAGCCGGTACGACCGGCGACCTGGTCACGTCGGACAGCTTGCCGGACGTCGAATTCACCGGGTTCGCCAGCTTCGAGCTGAACGCCAACGCGGGACCGTCCAATGGCGCCGACACGATTACATTCGAAACGCGTGACCTGACCGGCGCGGCAGCGTCGAATTACACCGTGGCAACCGATGGCACCGACACGTTGGTGATTGCCGGAAACAACACCGCCGACGATTTCACGGTCACCGATCCGGACCTGGGAGGACCACAGGCGGTGCGCGTCGCGGACGCCAACGGCAATGCCGTACAGGTCACAACGACGACATCCAACCTGGGGACATTGCGGATTGACACCCTGGCGGGCACCGATGAAGTCACGGTCAACGTAACGGAATTGACCATTCCGATCGTTTTCAACGGCGATGCGGGGAATGACCAGTTGAGTCTGCAGGGCACGGGCATTGAGACCGAAACGTATTCGCCCGGCCCAGCGGCCGACGCCGGCACGCTGAGCTACAACACCGGCCTGACGATTAACTTCACAGGCCTGGAACCGATCATCGACGACATTGTCGCGACGAATCTGGTTGTCAACGGAACGGGTGATGGCAACGACATTGACTACGTGGCAGCTGGCGCTCGCGGACTGGTCGACGTTAACGGTTTTGAGACGATCGCCTTCGACAATAAGACGCACTTGACGATCAACGCGGGCGGTGGTGCCGACACCATCGATATCGAAACAGCACAGGGGCTGGCCGTCGGCGGAACGATCACCGTCAACGGCGAAGCGGGCACCGACACCGTCGCCGTTCACGGCACGAACGCCCAGGATGCAATTCGTGTCGAAAGCTTGGGAGCGGACACCGCCGTCATCGTCGGCGCGCAGGACCGGCCGATTACGATCAACACCGTCGAAGATTTTGACTTGATCGGGGGCGGTGGG
>JAUIHJ010000261.1 GCA_030432015.1 bacterium | reverse complement strand
GTCGAGCTCCTTCTGTGTCGCGCCGAGGATCTTATTCTGTTCTTCGACGGCCTCCGACTCGTAGAGCCGTGCGATCCGCGTGCGTTCGGAAATCATGCGGTCGTAGACGGCTGCCCGCACGGACGCGACGTAGTTGACCCGCTTGATTCGGACTTTGTCCAACTGCATGCCGTACTCGGAGAGGTTGACCCTTTGTAGAATCTCCAGTTCCACGTCATCACGCCCGTTGCCCTGGACCTGAGCGGCTTCCGTGCGATCCAGTTCTGCGGTTTCGTACACCAGTTCGCTATTTGATTTGCGGACGACGTCGATCAAGTTGTGCCGGGCGACAATATCGCGCACGGCGGAATCGACCAGATCGTCCAAGATTTTTTGGCCGCCTTGTTCGGAGCGAACCTTGACGAAAAACGTCATTGGTTCGACGATCCGCCAGCGTGCCCAGACGTCGATGTCGATCCGCTTCTTATCCTTGGTTTGCATGCTTTCCGGATCACCGTCCCAGGGGAGGAGGCGGCGTTCCAGGAAGTCAACTTTCTGAATCAACGGCACCTTGAAATGAAGGCCGGCGGTTTCCACCGTTCTGACCGGTCGACCAAACTGGGTGACGATCGCTTGACGCCCTTCATCAACGGTAAAGGCACTGAAGTAGATTCCCAGTGAACCCAGGCCGGCGAGGATCAACGCGATGGCAAGGAATCGGTTTCTCATCGGCCTGCTCCTGAACGGCTGACAGCCGGTGCGACGGCATCGTCAAGGTTGAGTACCGGCAGGACGCCGCGCACCGAATCGTCAATGATCGTCATGTTGCCTGCCTGCGAGAGGACGATCTCCATTGCTTCCAGGTAAAGTCGCCGTCGGGTCACTTCCGGAGCCTTTTCGTACTCCGCAAGCTGCGCCAGGAACGAGTTAACTTCACCTGCCGTTTCCAGCAAGATTCGGCTCTCGTAGCCTTCCGCTTCGGCAATCGCCTTGTCCCGTTCGCCGCGGGCCGCGGGAATGATGCTGTTGCGTTCGCCGAGTGCTTCGTTGACGACCTTTTCCTTTTGCTGGCGGGCTCGGTTGACGGCCTGAAATGCCTCTTGGACCGCTGGCGTGGGGGGGGAGGTTGTCTGGAGTTTAACCGTCACGATGTCGACGCCCGCCTCGAATCCGTCGAGTTCCTCTTGGATCGCCTCTTCCGCCGACAGGGCGAGCTGTTCGCGGCCAATTGTCAGCACGTAATCAATGCTCGAATCACCCACCAGTTTTCGCATCACCGATTCGGAGACGTCCTGGATGGTGTCCGTGACAGCCGGGTTGGCGTCTTCGCCGTTGGAGAGAAAGCCGTTGCCGGTGTTTTCGGTGTCCCCCATCTTGAAGAGAAACTTCGTGGGGTCCTTAACACGGTATTGCACGATCCATTCGACGTGGCCCAGGTTCAGGTCGCCTGTCAGCATTTCCGCGACTGCGATGTCGTCATCGGATTGGACGTACTGGGTGCGGCGTCCAGCGCTGGCGGTTTCAAATCCGAATTCCAGGGACTGAATCCGCTGGACGGGCACTTTGTAAACGCGATCGACCGGCCAGGGAAGTTTGCCATGCAACCCCGGGGGAACCGTGGCGATCTGTTTTCCAAACCGCAGCACAACACCCTCGTAGCTGGCATCGATGTGATAGAACATCGTTTTCCCGAGGGCTAACGCGGCCAACACGGCCAGGGCCACCAGGCCCCCCCAGATTCCGCGTCGGATCTGCTCTGGCGAAACACTACCCGATTCAAATGGGCGGGGCCGGCGGGGACCGAAGTCGTCGTCTCGTGGCATGGTGAATAACCTGTAACCTAGTCAAACCGTGCCCATTCATCCGGACGCCGGACCGGGTTACCGGCCGCGTCACGACCCAGTGGGCGATCTGGGGCGATTCGAGACGGAGTCTACCAGATTCGCGCCGGGCCGACCGGACGCGCTGTCCGCTGGGCGGGCATCTGCGACCGCTGCGAGTACGCAAGCCGTTTGCGCGACACGGTTTTCGACTTTGCGCTTTCTTACCGTTAAACCTTTCCCAGCTTATCCGCCGGGCGCGATTCTGACGGTCTTTCGTGCGATTATGACTGTGCCGGCCATAGCAGTTCTGCCGAATAGCACTACTGAGTGGATTCTATTGCCGCGGTCGTCCCGCTGACCGCAGGTTAAGCCAGGTTGCACACCTAGCAACGAATGGAAAAACGAGAATGTCGACCCGACCCAGACTCAACGGTTACCGTTGCGCCTTGGCCGTCGCACTGTGCTGTGCCGGTCAAGTCTTTGCCCCCGCGATTTCGTCCAACCGCTGTGTGGCCCAGGAGCAGGTGCAGGGCGAGGTCCGTGCCTACCCCGTCCGACATCGCTCTGCCGAAGATCTCGCGCCACAGCTCCGCAACATGCTGTCGGGACTTAGCAGCAGTTCCGGTGTGAGTGTGGATCGTGACGGGAATCGTTTGTTGGTGCAGGGCGTCGCCCAGGCGCAGCAATTGACGCAGCAAGTGCTGCAAGTCCTCGATCAACCAGCGATTCCGACCAACGGCGTGCGAGCACCGTCCGCCGAGGAGAACTCGGTGGTCAAGAGCTACCGCGTCAACGGCGACCTCGAGCGGATTGCCGAGCAGTTGCGCGTTCGGTATCCCGCCAATAGCGGCGCCCGCATCGCCACCGATCCGCGGACGCATCAACTGTTGGTGATTGCACCGCCGACATTGCAACAACGGATCGCCCAGGAATTGCCGGGACAGACACCGCCGCCAGCCGACGCCGCGCTTGATCGCGGACCACAGCCGACACCGCCTGCCGCCGGCGCCGAGCAGCCGGCCGCGGCGAACACTCCGCCAGCCGCGGCAGCCAACGGCTACCAATTACGAAACCTAGCCTGGCGTGAATTTGAGGCTGGGCTGGGGCAGCTACTGGCGGGGCGCATCCGGACCGAGACGGCGCGCAACGGCGAAGTCGTGCTGGTTCGTTTGGCGACCGCAGAAGGGTTGCAACCGGTCCTTCGAATCGACCGACCCGCTAACCGGGTCGACTTCGAGGGAACCCCGCAAGCCGCTGTTTGGCGTCAACTGGTCGTTGCCATGGACACGGCGAAGTTGGCCGCGCCCGGAGAACTCAAAATGGTGCCGCTTCGCAATGCGGACCCCAACAAGGTGCAAACGGCCGTCTCGTTAATGCGCGCCGCCAACAACGATGAAGTGACCGCCATGGAGGCGAACGCCGGGCGGAAACGGGGCGAATGGAACGGGCAGATGTTGGCCAAGGTCTTTCAAGAGAATGGTCAGCCGCTGCAACCCAGCGCGGCTGGAGCGCAGCCGGATGCCGGCGGCCAGGCTGGTACGCCAGACGCCGCCGGGCCGGGAGACGGCGGAACGGAAGGTAATCCGTCGGGCGATGAAGGTGATGGGACCGGCGGCCTGCTGGGCCCCGTGCAGATTGAATTCCTGGAAGGGTTGGATGTCATCATTATTCGCGGTCGTAAGCGGGACGTGGAACGCGTTCAGAAGCTGATCGCGGAGATCGAGGCGATCAGTGTTGAGACCCAGCCGATTGTCGAGGTGCATCATCTCAAGCACATCAATGGCGAGGCCGCCGTTGCACTGGTTACCGAACTGTACCAAGAGAGTTTGTCAGCCCGACAAGGCCAAGTCAGTATTCGGGCTTTGGGTGAACCCAATGCCGTGCTGTTGATCGGCCGAAAAGAGAGCATTCAATCCGTCATTGACTTGATTTCCAAGCTGGACCAGCCGGCGACGGATGCCGGCAATTTCGTGATCATTCGCTTGAAGTACATTGCGGCACTTACCGCCGAGCAGACGATTCGCGGCTTCTTCGTTGCCGACCCCGGGCGGGATGACAACCCCCGTCCCGGTCTGGGAACCCAAGTCAAGGTGATTGCCGATTACCGTACCAATTCACTGATTGTGCAAGCGAGTCCTCGCGATCTTGGCGAAATTCGTCGACTGGTCGAGAGCATCGATGCCAAAGACTCCGATACGTCGACCGAGATTCGCGTGTTCCGCTTGAAGAACGCCTTGGCCATCGATCTGTCTGAGGCGTTGCTGGGTGCGATCCGGGGTGAAATCGGCACGTCCGGGCAGGCTCAGCCGCAGATTCCCGGCGGCGGAGGCGGCGGGGGGACGCAGACCCAAAGTCAAGTGCTGCGACCCGCCAGTTCGTTGCAATTCAAGACGATCGATCCGCAAAACGGCCGGCTGATTCGCAGTGGCATCATGGATGATGTGCAGGTCACGGCCGATCCGAATATCAACGCGCTGCTGGTCCGGGCTCCCGAAGAGAGCATGGAACTGATCGCCGCCCTGATCAAGGAACTCGATCAACTGCCGGACATGGAAGCGCTGATCAAGGTCTTCACTGTCGTCAATAGTGATGCGACCAATCTGGCCGCGATGCTGCAGTCGTTGTTTGGCCAGCAGGTCACCGCCGGACAGGGGAACGTTAACGGTATCTTCGGTTTCACACAGCCTCAGGCCGTGCAATCTGCCGGCGAGGGCTCACTGGTGCCGCTGACCTTCGCCGTCGACGTTCGGACCAACAGCATCATTGCTTCCGGTTCGTCCAGTGATCTGATTGTTGTCGAAACGTTGTTGCTGCGACTGGACGAGTCGGACGTCGCTAAACGTCAGCTTACCGTTGTGCGATTGAAGAACGCTCCGGCGCTGGACGTGGCGAATTCCATCACGACGTTCCTGACCAGCCAACGCGACCTGATTCAGCAGCAGCTGTTGTTCAATCAGGCGATCAGTCCCTACGAACAGATCGAGCGCGAGGTGATTGTTGTCCCGGAAATCGTGACCAACAGCCTGATTGTCAGCGCCACACCGCTGTACTACGAAGAAATCATGCAGGTGATCAAAGAGCTCGACTTCCGTCCCCCGATGGTGATGGTCCAGGTTCTGATTGCCGAGGTGGCGTTAGACGACGCCTTTGAACTGGGCGTCGAGCTTGGCTTGCAGGATTCCCTGTTGTTTGACCGAGGATTGGCAGGCACATCGCGGACCCCGGGCTTCAACTTCCTGGACGAAAATCAGTTTTCGAACCAGGGGACGCCCGGTTTGCCGAATACGGCAACGGATGTTGGCCGGGAGAATCTGGCCGGGCAGGCCTTATCGGCGCTCGGCGTGGGGCGGACCAGTTCGATCCCGGGAATCGGTTATGGTGGCCTCGTGTTGTCCGCCGCCAGCGAGTCCATCAACATCCTCGTGAGGGCCTTGGAACAGGAAGGACGATTGCAGGTGTTGAGCCGGCCGCAAGTCATGGCACTTAACAATCAGCAAGCCTTCGTCCAGGTCGGTGCCGATGTTTCCCGCATCACGGGTACGACGATCACCAACGGGATCGTGCAAAATAATATTCAGGACGTTGAGACCGGCCTGATTCTGCGCATTCAGCCGCTGATCAATGACGACGGTGTGATTGTGATGGATATCGACGCCGAACGTTCGCGGGTCGGGAATATCCAGGACGGCACCGTCATTGGAACGGACGCGCAGGGCAATCCAATTGTGTCGCCGCCCATCAACCGCACCACGGCACAGACGACGATCAGTGCCAAGAGCGGCCAGACCGTTGTTTTTGCTGGACTGATGACTTCCGATCGGGCGACCACCGAACGTAAGGTTCCGTTCGTCGGTGATGTTCCCGTTCTGGGCAACCTGTTTCGCTACGATGCCGATGTGGTCAGGAAGACCGAACTGCTGATCATTATGACGCCGCACATTATCGCGGACGACGAAGACTATGAGACCATCAAGATGATGGAATCGCAGCGAATGACGTGGTGCCTCGGCGACGTGGCCTCCATTCATGGTGAAGTGGGTCTGATGAGTAACGGGTGTCTGTTCTGCCAGGACAACATTCCCGTCATCTACCCCGATATGGATCCGTTCGGCATCGTACCACAGAACAATGGCGACCTGCATCAGCATCACCACAAACCTGGTGGTCCGGTGATCCAAGGAGGTCTCCAGCCCACCCCGATCGAAGGCATGCCGGTGCCGGTGCCGCCGAATCCGGTCGATCAAGTGGAATACCGGGCTGCCGAGTTTGGGCCCGCTCGCCGATTGCCGCCACCCACGCCCCCACAATCTGCGCCGACGGTGCAGCGTGTTCAATATCAAGGGGCCAATCCAGCCGCACCACAGTGGTCCGGCCAGGCAAGGCCAACTGGACGCTCGGCCGCCCAGTGATCTCGTTGTTCGGCTTCCGCCAATCCCGCACGCAGTACGTTTTGGTCCCAGATCTTACCAGGAAGAATTCCGTGGCACGTATCTCTGCAATGGCCGTCTGCTTGATTGTTCTTAGTCTGACAGGGTGTAAATCCATGTCGGACTGGAACGCCCCAAAATTACCGTGGGCGTCGAAAACACCAAAGATCGTCGAGAGTGAGTTCACGACTCCCGGTCGCATGGCGGCAATCTGGACGCCCGATGTGGTCATGCAGCCCGATGGAAAATTGACCCGCGGCTTTGGCGGACGCTTCTTCTTTTATGATGCGGCGAACAAGACCGTTCCCGTCGAAGGTCAACTTGTGGTTTACGCCTACGATGATACGGACCAATCGCAAACGACGCAGGTTCCAACCCGCAAGTATGCTTTCACTCCCGAGCAATTCACCACGCACTTCAGTGAATCCGGGCTCGGCGCCTCGTACAGCGTCTGGCTTTCTTGGGATGACGCAGGCGGCGCTGAAAAGTCCGTGAGCTTGATGCCGGTGTTTACCAGTTCCTCGGGGCACGTGGTGATGGGGCAGCAAGCGATGAACGTGTTACCCGGCAAGAAGCCTGAGGCGCAGGCGAACTCGCCGTGGGGCAAGCATGGCATCACGCAAGCGCACATGACCGGTGCCGCGCGGACGCCAACTGGGGTGATCGGGGCAGGCTATCAGCCGACGGCCAGCAGTTCATTCGCTGGTCATCCAGGGGCAAACCTATCCGCGGGGGCCTTGCCTTCCGGTTCGCAGCAGGGCAACGTTCGCACGACCACGATTACGCTGCCGCGAACGTTGAAAGCGCGCCTCAGAGAGCGACCGGTTGGCCCAGCGACGTCGCAGTCGACGCCGACGATCCAGCGGACCTCCTTGCAGACCGCTGTTGAGGAGACGTTACCGCCATCCGCGGCAAGGCTGGCGGCACAACAAGCGGCCAGCGGAATGGCTACCGCGATGGCGGCAGCAGCGACGCCGCAGGGGCTGCAGTCGGCACAACCGACAAATTATTTTGGACCCCAGCAATCCCAGGCTCAAGCATCGCCAGGCGTGCCACAAGATCACGCGTCCGCTCAGAATCAACCGCGCCCGTCAGAACGGCGATCTGCCCTTCCATGGTTACATCGACGGAACTTGCCCCCGGTAGGCCGGGCAGGCGAGTAAGACGCGTGGCGAACGCGCGACTGATCCGCGTGATGGAGCGCGGCGACGGCGCGACATCAACACGAATTCGATGGCGCAACGGTAAGGTGGAGGACGCGGTCCCCGGAATGCCGGTCTGAATCTGGCCACCGCCACCAAACTGGTTTCCGAACTGGCCACCCAGGCCGATTCCGGCGCCCAAGCCAAAGCCGCCGAGCCCGCCCACGCCTCCGCGGCCTCCAATTCCCAACGAATTCAGGCTACTTGAGCCGCCACCGCCACCCAGGGGACCAAACCCCTCGACCGTGCCGTAGCTCGTCCCACTGGTCCCCGGCGCACTCGACTTGCTCAAAAAGTTGGTGCTGACGGCGTTCACCGATTCGTTCGCGTTTCGTTCAATCGCGAACGCTTCGCTGTTACCGGTCTGTGTCAGGACTGCCTGGTTCTGCCCCGTCTGGTTTTGATTCGCGGTCTGGGCGAATGCGCTTCCACCGGCCCATGTCCAACTTGCCACCAGGGCTACCGCCAAGAATCGCCGGAAGTTCAAATGCATGGTTTGGATACCTTGTGGGAATTGCCTGCCGCTGGCGGCTTACCGTCGCCGGGAATTCGCGTCGACGGGAGTCTTCATCGACCGTTCCAATGGAGTTCGCTTGATGGAGGCGCGAAGAAGTGGATCCTGCCGACAATGAACCCCTCTATTCTGCCATCCGACCGGCGGAATCGCAAGAAAGGTTGAAGATAATCGCGCTGAAACCACCCGAAAGTGAAACCGAATATGCAACTTGGGGGTATCTGGAGACGTGATCGGTATCGACCGGATACCGACAGGTTCCGGTGATTCGTTGGAATTGGGAGACGCGTCGTGCGACTTACACTTGTTCTGCCCACGCTGCTTTGGCTGGTTTCTTCATTTTCGACGGTCGCGGCCATTCGCGCGGAGCGTCCGGTGGCCGCCGAATTGCTGCCCGACCAGACGTTGGTCTACCTTCAGGCCCGCAGCGTCCCCGACCTGATCAAGGCGTTCAACGAGACCTCGATGGGGCGGATTACGCGCGACGAGCAGATTCGCCCTTTCGTGAGTCATCTTTATGGTTCCGCGCTGGACGCATATACCCAGATCGAAGAGCGGATCGGATTGCCGATGGCGGATCTCTTGCGTCTTCCACAAGGGGAGCTCTGCTTCGCCGTGGTGGCGCAAGACCAAGGGAATCCTGAGGTTGTCCTCCTCTTCGACGTCGGCAAACACGTCGCGCAGGCGGAGACGCTCCTGAGACGCCTGGATGAGGAGCTGCTGGGCGCTGAGGCGTCGCGGACGGTGGAAGAGGTCGCGGGTGTGCAGATGGACGTCTATGAGTTTCCCGGCCGAGGGCGGCGGCTGGTGGTATTCGAAAAAGAGGGCACGGTTGTCTTTACCAGCAACGTGGACCTGTCCAAACAGCTCCTGGACGTATGGGGCGGCAATGAAGAGTTACTGACGCTCTCCGAAAATCGAAAATTCAAGACGATCATGAACCGTTGTCGCGTCACCAACGATGACGACGATGAAGAGCAACCTCACGTGACGTTTTACGCCGATCCCTTCACCTTGGCGAAGCGTCTTACGCGTGGCAATTTTGCGGCTCAGGCAGGGCTCGCCACCGCCGCCGGACTGGGCGTCGACGGAATTACCGGGGTGGGCGGGTCGATGGTCTTTGCCACGGAAGAATTTGACGGCATCATGCACGCCCACATGCTGCTGGAAACGCCTCGCGAAGGTGTCGTGAAGATGGTGGCTCTGGAGTCGGGGGATACCACGCCCGAACCGTGGGTTCCGACCGATGTCGCCTCGTATTCAACCATGCACTGGGATATCGATCAAACGCTCGACGAAATGACCAAGCTGTACGATGTGTTCCGCGGCGAGAATGCCTGGCAGATTGAAATCGTCGATGTTGCTTCCGAGCAGTCGGGCGTCGACTTCGAGACCGACATCTTGCAGCAGATCGATGGCCGAGCGACGATGCTCACCTGGATGGAACCACCGGCGCGTCTGAACAGTCAGGCCACCTTGATCGCTGTCAAGGTCAAGAACCCCGAACGCGTCAAAGCGTCGCTGACCCGTGTGACGGACAAATTCGCGAATCGTACGCAGCGGGAAACGTACGGAGGCCTCACGTATTTTAGCGTCGATGTGGGGCGTCGGAATCGGAATGCTGATCCGCAGGTGACGCGCATTCCAGACCCGTGCGTCGCCGTGATCGGCGATTACTTGATGGCCACCGATAGTTCGAAGCTCCTCAAGCAAATCATTCTGACGAAAAGCGATGCCTCGATGACGTTGGCCAACGACCTGGAATTCAAACTGATCGCCAGCAAGATCAGGCGGCAGGTCGGTGGGGCCAAGGTCGGTTTGGTCACGTTTCGGCGACCCGAAGAGGGATTTCGTGCCCTGTATCAAATGGCGACGTCGGAGGCGATTCGCGCGCAGCTCGATGGCCGCTCGGCGAACAACCCGTTCTTCAACGCCCTGAACCAGGCCCTGAAAGAGAACCCGCTGCCGCCGTTTGCCGTCGTGGCGCAATACCTCGCACCGGGCGGTGCCATGGTGATCAACGACTCGACAGGGCTGCATTACACCGCATTTACGTTGCGACGCGATTAGTTGCACGTTGCTGCAGTTTTTGCATCGCGCCGAAGCGCCGTCGTACCCGTGGCTGAGAATCACCGCTTCAAACCGTTGAAGCGGCGAACAGGAACA
>JAUIHJ010000260.1 GCA_030432015.1 bacterium | reverse complement strand
TAATTGGAGGGATCCTGTGCGCCGACCGCCGTCGTTATTCGGAAGAATGGCGCGTGTGAAATCACGCAGTCGCCAAGAAGGCCTAGCGCCACCCGTTGAGTTCGCAGCCCCGCGGCGCGCCTGAGAGTGTCGTACTGGCTGTGTCGATCGCCATGCGCTGAAACGAGTTGCGACGACACATTGGAGAATGGACGCGGGAATAGAAACCGAACAACTTCATGTGGAGTAGGAAATGCGATCGTCAGGAATGCCGCGGAGAGAAGCCCGTGATGATAACGAGACCCCCGCCCCTCCGATATCACCTAATGCCGCAACACCGCCCCCAATCGTGCGAGGGCCGCGTCTCCGCGATGGTCTCGCGTCCCGCCAGGGTCGGGTGATTGCCCCACCGGTCCAGGTCGTTGCCGGCGCCACAGAGTCGGCGGACTCTCCCAGCCCAGCGTCACCGCCTGCTTTATCGACCTCCCGTTTCACCGGCGTTGGGGTGCTTAGCGTGTGTGCGGTTTTGGCGGCAGGCGTTATTGCGGCGGCTCTGATCATATCAAGGGAGCGGGGCGAAGTGGTCACACAACCGGAGGCCGTCAATGTCGGTCAGAATGACGCGAGTGCCAGGAATGTGCAAAGTGATGATCGCGTTAGTCGGAGTGTACGGCAACCTCCGAGCGAGTCGCTGGCCGCGGACGGTGGCGTGAATTCGGGCGGCGACTCAGACGCGTCACAGCGTGTTGGTCGCAGCGAAGTGCCCAAGTCGCAACCGCCGGAGAACAGGGGCGGCGGCGGTCGTCACGCGCAGCAAGTATCGGAGGGCACTAGCCGTCGGAATGACGATGCAGACCGTAGTAAGACTCGCGCGAAGACGCTCGTTCGTAAGCCACGCGGCGCGCCGACGAAGACACTGGATTACCTGGCCGCATTTCTTTCGGTCAAGCAAAACTATGACGAAGCCTGGAGTGGATGGTCGGAAAGAAAGGTGATGCAATGTGGCTACATCCCGATGAATGCGCGAACAATTGCCGCACGGATGGCAATGGTTCGAGGCGAGGGTGTTGATTCGCGACTGTTGACTTTTTCCGGGCAGTTCGCGGATTCGCACATGCGGTCGCAGGAGACGCTGATTCAGTCGTATGCGGAGGCCCTTGGAAAGCTAAGCGACTTCCACCAGAGAGTGATGATTGACGCAATCTTGGGACGCGACCCGCTGTCGAGTTCGGAGACGGCTGGCGACTTCATTCGCGGAGGCGCAAATCTCAAGCTGGAACTAGAAGAGAAGTTGGCAAAAGTCAAAGCTGAACGAGCTGTGGATCTCAGTCAACTGGAGCGGCAATGGACCGAATTGCTTGAGGAGCTCCGCCGCGACTATGGTTCACGCGAGATTGATCGCTTGGTTTCATCGCCGCCGAAGATCGAAGACTTGGTCCGCAAGCGAGTCGGCAGGGAAACGGGAGAGGCGACCATCGCTTATTTGCAGCATCTACGGCGGATTCACCGCGCGTACCTTCAGGCAAGGTCCGGCGCCCGCACCACCAAGGATTTTACTGACGCGAGCCGTGAAAAGCTGACCGCAATAACCGGCCTGAAGGTGGAGGGCGTCGATGAGGACCTCGCACAATTTGTTGATCGAGTTGCTTTTCACGGCCAGCTCGAACGGCACAAGCTTGAAGAGATTAGCTCGCGTCGTCGCTCGAGCGCAGGTGCTGGGGACATGACACTTGCCGAAACCTTCAACTGGCTCGTTAGTTCACGTCGGGCGCGACGCAAGGAACTGGTCGTCGAATTGACAGAGATTCAACTTGTCAATGCGTGGCAACAACTAACAGACGCTCTACCTCACGAGTATCCAGCCCAACGGGTTGCGTTGGAACAGGTCGCGTCGCGACCGCGGGCATTCTCACCAATCGCTTCGTTCTGTGAGGTCAATGGCGGTGTACCGCTTATGGACTTTCCCTGGCATGAGCTTGACGCAAATGAGTTAACAAACGCACTCGTTGAGTTGGAGAAACGGGAATGGGAGTCGATTGACGGCGTAAACGTTAGTGCGAAGTTGCTGAGAGTTCTCCCAAGATCACTCGAACTTCGCAGACTGCCCAATGGCCGCGTCCTTTCAGGCCGCAAGGAGATTGACAGGCTGGATAACAACCTACGCGCCGCGATTCCATTGATCACCGGGCGGCAGTCTTTCGAGGACTTTCGGGGCGAAGAAGAATTTCACTATCTGCAACTCGTATTTCAGATCGATTCATCAAGTGGGCGGATGTCGTTCCCTTTGCGGCGGCTCTCGGTTCTAGATCAACAAATCGTCGTGGCGGTCATACGGCGGCTTTACGCCGAGGGCAAAGAGTGAGGACGCGTCGACAGATGGGAATCGCTTTTGGCGGGCCGTACTTAAGCGCCGCTTAGACAAAACTCCGCATTGTGTACATGCCGCCCTGACGCGCCAGAACGACTGCGCGACTCAAGGAGCGAATGATCTTGACCGCAGGCGCGATTGGCGATGAAGATCGTGTTTACGAATTCACGCCGCGCCGCTTGGAGACTTCGCTTCTGTCATTGAACACGACGAGAATGCTGGTCACCCCATCTTTCACCGTTCAACGAGTGCCCGTGTCGACGTCGACACTCGGCCCAAGCAAGGCGATTCAACTCGATCGTCCCGATCAGGGCATGATCAAGGCGAGTGTGGCTCCGCCTGCTCCAATTGTTGGATCAGCTTCGGCTTCTCGACTGACGCTCAGAATGAAATCCGTTGCCTTCGATGCGGCCCTATTGGTTCGAACGATGAATCCAGCTTCGCACTCCATCCGGTTTAGCAGGCCCGTCAAACAGGTTGATTGCTTGTCGAGGATTGCACTGATCGGAATGCCCAGTTCGCTGGCAAACAGGCCATACGCGATGCGATCCCTTGAGCCACCCGAACTACTTCATCCGAATCGTTCGGCGCTGTCGTCACCGCGGCCATGGTGAGGATAGCGCTCAGTGCAAGACCATCACGTGCGTTCCCAGACCGGCCATCCTCCGAACGATTCTCGCGCCGATACACCACGACACTGAATGTGCCGCCCAGAAGTATCGCGACAATCCATCTCGCGCAATCGCCACCGAACTTGCGGAACTCAAGATAAATCAGAATTCGGCCCAACACGTCCTCCTTCTTCATTCGCGTCGAGCCATTGTCGCAAATGATTTGCCAGGCTTTCGCCCACTTGTTCTTCATCGCCGATGACCGCGTGCGCGCCGGCCGCAATATAATCATTCGTGTGCATCTGGTATCGAGAACGGGCAATGACGTGCGCGTGCGGGGCTAGTTGCCGGACCTGTTCCAAGATCAGCACTGCCGTATGGTGGTGCGGAACGGTAATCACGACCGCCTTGGCATGTGCAACATGAGCATGTTCCAGCACGTCGTCTTGCGTGGCGTCACCAACCGCTCCGCGAAATCCGAGCAGCTCGGCGCGGCGGACGCCCTCTCGATTAAGATCGATGACGGTTACGTGACAATTACGCTCGACGAACGATTCTGCCGTGATCTGGCCAGCCGGTCCAAACCCGATGATAACCACGTCGGGACCGTCATCTGCTGTCGGCTTGTCTTCACCTGGTTCAAATTTCCCGCCGAGCAGCGACGCGATGCGATTTCCGAAACGCGGCGATAAGGGCACGAGCGCCGCGCTCAAGAAAAACGACACAATCGTGACGGAAACGATAAGCGCGTATGTTTCTGATGTGACGACCCCACTTGTTACGCCAATGCTGCCGAGCACAAACGCGAACTCGCCAATCTGAGCCAGGCAAAGTCCTGTTGCTGATGCCACGCGCGTCGAATGGCCCAACGCTTGAAATACAGCCCAGATAACCGCCAATTTGCCAACTGTCAGAACCAGAGTAACGCCTGCCACGACGTGCCAATTCTGCAGAATCCAGATCGGATCAGCCACCATGCCGGCAGCGCCAAAGAACAACGTTAGCAGGACCACGCGCAGTGACGAGACGTCGGCTCGAACCTGGGTGGCAAACACCGAGCTACCAAGAAGCATACCGGCAACAAAGGCACCGAGGGCGGGTGAAAGCCCCGCCATGTGAGCCGCCCAGGCCGATCCCAGACCAGTGACCACGGCAAAAATGACCGTCAACTCGCGATTGCGATGCAACGTCAAGGTTCCCAACACCATCACTGCAATCTTGTTCAGCAGAAACAGGCCAATGACAAGTGCCGCTGCCATTAGAAGCAGTCTGCCAACACCCCAGGCAACGTCCGACGCGGTGCCGCCACCGGCTAACAACGCCATTAATATCGCAAGCGGCACGACCGCCATGTCTTGGGTGAGTAACACTGCGAGGCTATTGCGACCATGCGGCATTTCTAACTCGGCGCGCTCCATCAGCATCCGCAGAACGACTGCGGTGCTACTGAGCGAAATCATGGCACCGAACGCGATCGACTCAGTCGGCTTCAATCCGAACAGAAATGCCCCGGCTGCACCGATGGCGACGGTTAGCACGACTTGGACCACTCCGCCGATCAGCGGTCGAACGCCCAGCTTCTTGAGCCGCTCGAGGGAGAATTCAAGGCCCAAGCTAAAGAGCAACAGGGCCACACCCAATTCCGCGATGGCCTCGATCTCCCCCGCTGACCTGACGATTTGCAGGCTGCCCGGGCCGCCCAGCATCATGCCAGCAATCAAGTAACCAACCAGCGGACTCTGACCTAGCCGCGACAAGAGCCCGCCTAGCAGCAGTGACGCTGCTAACAAGACAACGATATCGCCAAGAAGTATCCACAAGTCCATTACGGCCAGCGCAACCTTTCCGATCCAGTAAATTCGATGCCCCGGTTGCCAAGGTCAGGATCAAGCGTGCGTTGCTTCCGCGACGCATTCGATAACGCAAAACCATGCCTTGGGTCCGCCATCGGAGAACTTCAATTCCGTGTCGTCACGGACGAGGAATCGTGAGGGACTGATGGAGATGATGCGCCAATCACGCGCGAAGGCTTGTCGAAGTTCGGCTTCGCTGACTCTGCGTGGGCCATCACCGGCGAGTTCCTGATCGCTAAAGCATTGCAGGTACAATTTGCCGTGAGGGGCGAGTACCTTGGCAAGTGCCTCAACGTATCGTTGGCGATCGAGGTTGGAGAGACCGTGAAAAAGGCCACTATCGAGTATATTGTCGAATCGCTGATTGAGTTCGTCGGCTCGCAAGACATCCAACTGAATGAATTCGACGTCGATTCCTCGATCGGCGGCTTTCTGCCTCGCGATTTGCAGCGGTTGTTCGAGAAAATCGATACCGACCACTTCGTTCCCACGCTCTGCGAAGTACATTGCGTTTTCGCCAGTGCCGCAACCGACATCCAGCACCGAACCCTGGATCTCAGCGGCGACGTCGATGAAAGACGGCTGTGGCTTACCAATCTCCCAGGGCGGCCGGTCCATATAGAATCGTGCGAACTCATCGGAACTGGTGGAGTCGTCGGCGGATGGTCCTGGGCGTTTTGGCGAATCGCCCTTTGTGTCACGTTGGGAAGTCACCGCGCTGCCCGCGTCGGCGGTGATTGGCTCGCCCGTCCGCGTGCGGGAGACTCCACGTAGCACAACGAAAAAGACCGGTGTAAGAAACAGTCCGAAGAATGTCACGCCCAGCATGCCACTAAAGACAGCCGTCCCCAGCACGCGTCGCATCTCGAAGCCGGCGCCCGTGGCGACCAATAAGGGAACAACCCCAAGGATGAACGAGAACGCCGTCATCAGAATTGGCCGCAAACGCAGCCGACAGGCATCGACGGCGGCTTGGAACCGATCTTTTCCAGCATCTTCCTCGGCCTTTGCAAACTCGACGATCAAGATGGCATTCTTGCACGCCAAGGCGATCAGCAAGATAAAGCCAATCTGCGTGAGAATGTTGTTGTCCATGCCTCGAAACCAAATGCCGATAATCGCAAACAGCAAGCAGAGCGGCACGATCAGCAGGATGGCGAGCGGTAACAGCCAGCTTTCATACTGCGCGGCCAAGGCAAGAAACACGAACAGTACCGCCAGCGGAAACAGAAACAGAATTGTGTTCCCGGCCTGGCGTTCCTGAAACGCAATGTCGGTCCATTCATAACCAAAGCCTGCCGGCAGGTGGACGTCTGCAAGACGTTCCATGGTGGCCAGCGACTGCCCCGTGCTGAATCCCGGGACCGTGCTGCCATTGAGGTCGGCGGCAGGATACAGATTATATCGCACCAATCGGTCGGGGCCGGCTGTTCGTTTGAGTTCGACGACGGAACCCAGCGACACGGTGGCACCGCCCGCACTGCGTGTTCGCAATCGCAGAATGTCGCTTGGTTCATCACGAAACTCGGGTTCCGCCTGGACGGTCACGCGATACGTGCGATCGAGAAAATTAAAATCGTTGACGTAACTCGAACCCATATAAATCTGAAGCGCCTCGAACACGTTATCAACGGGAATATCCAGCATTTGGGCTTTGGTACGGTCCACGTCCGCGAAAATCTGCGGGACGCTCATGCGGAAGTTGGAGAATACTTGTGCGAGCCCTGGTTGCCGGTTGGCTTCGGCAACCATCTGATTAGCGACCTGATTGAGTGCATCAACGCCAACCCCACTGCGGTCCTGAACGTACATCTTGTAGCCGCCACCTCGCCCAATACCACGGACAGGCGCAGGCGGAATTATGAAGATTTCGGCTTCGTTGATCGCGGCAACGTCGCGTCGGAGGTCGGCGACGATCGCGTCAATCCCGCGTCCCCGTGCAGCTCGATCCTTTGCGTCATCCAGCGGCAGAAAGGTCACCGCCGCGTTTGGACTGATGGTAAATGTCGATCCTGAGAGTCCCGCGATGCCGACGGAATGGGCGACGCCGTCGATCTTCCCGCCTAGCTCGGCGACTCGCTTGGTCACGGCGTCGGTGCGCGCCAGCGAAGCTCCATCGGGTAGCCGGATACTGACAATCACATACCCCTGATCCTGCTGTGGAATGAATCCCGTGGGGACCATGCCAAAGCTGTACCACGTGCAAACCAGCAATCCCGCATACAAAAGCATCGCGACCGCGGCCACTCGAACGAGTCGGGCAATGATCCCGGCATAGACGTTGCTGGTGAAGTCAAAAAAGCGATTGAACCCTCGAAAGAACCAACCAAACAGAAAATTGACCAGCTTGCCAAAGGTACTTTGCTCCGCATCCTTGGGTTTGAGCAGAAGGGCACAAAGGGCCGGGCTGAGCGTCAATGATACGAACGTCGAGATCGACGTGGCGATGGCGATCGTCAGCGCGAATTGTTGATAGAACTGGCCGCTGATGCTGGGAACAAAAACGGTCGGCACAAAAACGGCAAGCAATACGAGCGTCGTTGCGATCAGCGCCGAGCCCACTTCGTCCATTGCTTTGTGAGTCGCCTCGCGCGGTGACAACCCATCACCAATGAGCCGTTCCACATTCTCCACGACCACGATTGCATCATCCACGACGATTCCAATCGCCAAAACAAGGCCAAACAGCGACAACGTATTGAGCGTCACGCCCAAGGCCTGCATGGCTGCGAATGTTCCGATCAGCGAGATCGGAATTGCAATCACGGGAATGATCGTCGGCCGCCAATGATGCAAGAAAAGAAACACCGTCAGGATGACGAATGCTGTTGTGATAAATAGAGTGAAGAAGACCTCGTCGATCGACTCTTCCACAAAATCAGTCGGGTTGTAAGCGATCTCGTAGCCGATCCCTTCCGGAAAGTCCTGACTCATCGCCAACATTGTCTGCTTTACTTCGGCCGCGGTATCTACGGCGTTGCTACCGGGCCGTTGGTAAACCAGCACGGCCACCGCGGAATTACCATCCAGATAGCTGCGACGCGAATAATCTTGAGCCCCAAGTTCGATCCGGGCCACGTCGCTTAAGCGTGTCACGCGACCGTCTTCGCCGCGTTTGACAATGATCTGACCAAACTCGTCCGCCTCGCGCAAACGCCCCTGTGTTGTCACGTTCAACTGAAACGCACCCGTTTCATCCGTCGGTGGCTGACCGACCACACCAGCGGCCACCTGAACGTTTTGCTGGCGGATCGCCTGCACGACATCGCCTGCGGTCAGATCGACATGGGGCATCTTTTCGATATCGAGCCACACTCGCATCGCATATTCATTGCCTCCGGCGATCCGAATTTCGCCGACGCCGTCGAGTCGCATCAGCGCGTCACGGACGCGGAGAAACGCAAAGTTGCTGATGTAAAGGTTGTCGCGACTATTGTCGGGCGAGTTCAGGTGAACCACCATCAGCATGTCGGGGATGAGTTTTGTGGTGGTCACCCCGATCTGTCGCACCTGTTCTGGCAGCCGCGATTCGGCAATCGCAACGCGGTTCTGAACCAGCACTTGCGCATCATCAAGGTCCGTACCTAGTTTGAAGGTTACGGTCAGTAACATCGTGCCGTCAGCACTCGACGACGACTCCATATAGAGCATGTCGTCAACGCCGTTCATCTCTTGCTCGATCGGTGTCGCGACGGTGTCGGCAATGACTTGCGGAGTCGCTCCCGGAAAACTTGCTCGCACGACAATCTGTGGTGGAGCAACAGGAGGATATTGTGAGACGGGCAAAGAAAAGTAAGTAATCCCACCCACAAGCACGATCAAGAAGGATAACACCGAAGCAAAGATCGGACGTTCAATAAAGAAGTGAGGAAACTTCATGATGCTTCCCTCTCCCGATTGACGGAGGAAGGCGAATCAAGTTCGGTGTCGGGTCGAGGGTCAGGTTTGGGTGAAAGCCATCTCTCCGGTGGCAGGGGTTCGTAGCTGTCCGGCAGGCCGTCTTCGACGACCTCGATCGAGCCGTCCTTTGTTTGGACTTTCAAGTCGGGCCGAGCTTGCAGCAAGCCCTCAATGACGAGTGACTCATCGCCCGTCAGCCCTCGACGTACAACGCGTAGCCCGTCCACGATTGGGCCAAGCTGGACACCGCGGCGGTGGACCACGTCGTCAACCACAACGTAGACATATTGTTCCGACTGATCGGTCGCGACCGCTGAATCAGGAATCAACACGGCCTCATAGGTGGCACTGCCCGGAATCCGAATTCGCGCGAACATACCGGGCAGCAGCACTCGGTCTTCATTCGGAAAGACGCAACGGGCTCGCATGCTCGCATTGTTCGCGTTGAAGCGATTGTCCACAAAGTCCATGTGCCCCTGATGTGGGAAACCCGCTTCGTCAACAAGGCCCAGAAACACCGGGTTCTTGGCTTCCCGAGAACTGACGCGCTCGCCGGAAAGCGCAAGGCGGACGTATTTCAACACTTCCTGCTCGTTCGCGTCGAATGCACAATAGATGGGGTCGACGGAGGTAATCGTCGTCAGCAACGTCGACGTGGCGCTGCCGCCACTGACAAGATTGCCATCGGTCACATACTGACGACTGATCCGTCCGGTGACTGGGGCGCGGATATGTGTGTAGTCAAGGTTCAACCGCGCTGCTTCGATCCCCGCGTTCGCCGATTCAACCGCGGCGTTGGCCGTCGCGATGGCCGAAACCGCCAAACTGATCCCCGCCTTGCTCGCTTCGATATCGGCCATGGCCTGCAGGAATTCGGCCTCACGCTGATCCAGTTCCTCCTGCGCAATCGCCTGACTCGCCTTGAGTGATCGCGACCGCTTGACACGTACTTCGGCGAGTTGCAATCCAGCGTCCGTCTGTTGTTGCTGGGCCTTGGCTGCCGCAAGTTGCGCGTTGGCTTGCGCGAGCAGTGAAATTGCTTGGCTGAGCGCGGCCTTGGCGCTGTTGAGTTCCGCTTCAAATGGCCGAGGGTCAACGACGAACAGAAGGTCTCCGGCGTTCACGATCTGGCCCTCGTCGAAATAAATCGACTGCAGATAACCACTGACGCGTGCGCGCACCTCGACAAAGTCGACGGCCTCAAGGCGACCCGTGTACGCATCCCACTCGACAATCTGCTTTTTCACAGGCGCGGCAACTGTCACGGTTGGAAGGGCCGGTGGAGGCGTATCCTTTTCGACGCGGTCGCATCCTACCGCAACGCCGAGAATCAACAGAACGTAGAATTGCCGTCGAGCCGACCGTGCGATACACCTGGCCTGGTGTTGTCTCGAACCCGTGTCGAA
>JAUIHJ010000259.1 GCA_030432015.1 bacterium | reverse complement strand
CATTGAGGTCGTGCAGCACGCAGATTTGATCGCGGCATGTCACGTAAACCCGGTCGTCGACAATCTTGACACCCAAGGGCTGAAACAGGCCTGATGCGATGCGTCGCCAACTCAATCGTGCGGGAGTTGTCGTTGTTTCCGCCGCGGTTGCCGGCAGGTCAGCCAACCCGCTGACCAACCACACACTCCCGTCCCAAGCGCTCACCACGGCCCGATCGCCGTCAGGATAGAAATCGAACCCGGTCAGGCGCAAGCGGCAGGACCAGGGATTGGTCACCGGGTGGGTCAGCACATCGACTGCAAACGGCCCGTCGTCGTCGCCGATATGAACATCGGTCGTGAGGACCTCAGGCCAACGTGGCGGACCGCCGTTGGTCAGCGTTGCCAAGTCACGGTCCGCGTCGACCATCACCGTGGCGGCGAGCAGTCGGCTGGCTGCGGCCTGATCAGCAACTCGCGCGTGCCAAACCGTAAAGCGTAGCGGCTGACTGCCGGCCGGAATCCTGAGTCGGAGATCGCTCTCCGTGTTGAGCCACTCGGCGGCGACACCACCGGAAACCACCGCCAGCAACGAGCCGCTCGCGGCCCGCGTTTGAGATGGCCGGCCCGCGACGACCTCCGCGTCATGGCCATGGCCGCTGGAATCCGGCACGGTCTCGCCCGAAGCTCCACCGAGGTTCCAGTGCGCAACCAGACGCTCCGTCTGAATGTCGACCGCCGCGTCCACGGCAAGCTCTTCCGGCCCAAGCACGCGCTGCGCGAAGCGCACATGGTCCAGTTCGCCGTCGAAGTACGAATTCGGACGCGGAAAATTGTCGGCGGTATAGCCGATTCGCACGACATGTCCTTGCACCGGCGCTTTGGGCTTGAGCTCACCCGCGCCGTCCGGCCGACCGTCGACAAAGAGCTGAACCTGGCCTGTCTCGTGCCGGTACGTCAACGCGACATCGTGCCATTTGCCATCATTGATGCGGTGCCGCGACTGCACGGCGCCAACCCAACCTATGTCGTAACAAAGGCGTCCGTCACGGACGAAGAGTGTTTTGCCGTTGGGAACCCATTTCGGCTGCTCGGCGGTCTTGGCCAGAATCGTTCCGCCGGTGGCGGTCTTGATCCGCGCCGCGATTGTGAAGTCGCGACCTGTCATGTCGAAATCGTGTGGCTGGGCCACGCGCAGCATCGTGGCGCCGGCAAATGCCGTTGCGGCTGGGGCGACCTGCTTGGCCGCTGTGGTGTGGTCGGTGCCGAAGTAGGCCGCGTTTCGCTGGCCTGCGGCAGCAACGGTTCGCAACACATTCCGGCTTGTGGCAAGGTGAGCGACCTGCAGGACCATCTCCTGGTCACGGGGGCCGATATTAAATGTCCGCTTCCATACCGACGCGTCGTCGGCTTCCTGCCAACCCGGCAGTTCCAGGACCTGGGTATTGCCAACGGTGTATGAGAGGAGCACGTCGTTGCCGTGGTAGTACATCCCCTTGTAATGGGCCCAGGCGCGCGGCAAGGGTCCGTAGCGTCGATTGTTGCGCCCGCGGAGACGCGTGTCGGTGAAAGTGCCATCGGCCGGATTGGCCCACCCCGGCCCGGTTGGGTTGGCCAATTCCACGTCACCCACAATCCTGGGATGGATGTTGTGGCGGCCATCAAAATTGATCCCGCGCCAGTCGATGAATCCGCGTCCGCTCCACGCGGCGGCAACTCGCAGGGTATCGTAATCGAACGCCATCCAGTGGCGACCACGCGAGACGCCACCGGGGCCCGGGTCGAGCCGTATGGCATTCCCCTTGTAAGCAAAATTGGAACCGTCGTCACCGATCTCGTAGGTCGCCACCAGGTTCGGACCGTAATCCATCTGCTCCCAGGGCAAGATCTCTGACGGCTGCGGGCCGCGGGATGAACCTCGAGGAAGCGACGCCAGAAACTCGGCATCGGCGACAACATACTGCGATGGGTTGTCCTGCTTGAGATAGGCCTCGCGAATGTAATGGATCACGTCGTATTTCTGTTGCGGCACCATCCAGGACTGGCCGACCATCATCCCAAACCCCCGGGTCAGGGTCTGGTACATCGCAAACGGGTCGTTTCCGTTCTTGAATTTCCCGGTGGCAAACCGTAGCGATGTGGGGAGCGAACCGGGCTTGTCATGGGTCCCATGGCAATTGACACAAAGTCGCGCATAGATCGCCTCGCCACGCTGATAACTCTTGGCATTCAGACCCGCGATCATGCCGGCGTGGTCGATGTCGCGTTCGTAGTCGGGCAGCGGCCGAGCGGCAATCAGGGCGGCGGCCGGTTCGAGCTGCCGCGCTCGGGACGGACCACCGGCGGTAATCTCGATCAGGTACTTCATGAGATCGAGAAACTGCTGGCGGCTGGCCAGTTGATTGACTTGCCCGGCCGGCATCAGCGACTCGGCGGCGGGACGCATCTCGTCGATCTCTCCCCGCGGAATGCGCACCAAGTGACCGTTTTGTGACAGGTCTCGCAGTTCGATTACGGCTGGCGTTTGACTGGCGAGCAGCCCGGTGCGCGACTTGCCGTCGGTCGTGATCACCGTAACGGCTTCGTAACCTTGGCGAATGACTTTCGAAGGACGCAGAATCGCGTCAACCAAATATTCGTCGCTGGTTTCCGGCGGCGCCGCCGTCAGATTCGGACCAAGCGTCGTGGCACCAGCCGCCCCTTGGTGACATGTGGTGCACGCCATGTAGTGCTGATAGAACAAAATCGCGCCCCGCGTGGCATCGCCGTGCTGGCGGGCCGCCGCGGCGAGTTGCCCTGGGGCTTCGCCGAGCAGTCGCTGTTCAAGCGAATCTGCGGCGCTCGCTCGCGTCCCTGCCAGGGTCACGATGAAGGTCAGGATGATAAACGTAAGATTGGTCGCAAGACGCATGACATATTCCAATTGAGGGTCGGCATGAGTACCTGGCAAGGGGCTCGCTCCGTCCGTTCAAAACGGTCACCATGAAGTGTTCGAGTCACCCTGCGAGTCATTGAATCCTTGGCTCCCGCGAGGCGAGCGGTCAGCGAGCCGGCATCGATTGCAGGGCAACGCATGGCGCCACAACGTAGCGCAATCCAGCGTGTTCAGCATGACAGATTACGGCGTAGCCACACGCCGGGCAACGCATCATTATTTTCAGTCTAGACCGAACTGGGGATCGCGTGAGCCGTCCGTCGATCCGGTCATTCGTCGACGCGTTCCATCGACCATCCTGGCAGCGTGACGGATTCCTGAGGTTCGACCAGCTTCTCGTAGAGTTCCGGCCGTCGAGCTTTCAGGTATCGTTGGCCTGATGATTGCGCAAGTTTTTCGGGGGTCAGAAGTCCGACCACAACATCGTCCCCCAAGGCCGGGCTCTCGATGACCACTTCGCCAAAGGGATCGAGGATCATGGCCAGGCCCGGCTTGACGGTGTCATAGTCCCAGCCGATGGGATTGCTGAAGACCGCGTAAACCCCGTTCTCGTAGGCCCGGGTCGGGAGCCAGCGCATCAGCCACTGGCGGCCCTTGGGGCCGTGAAACTGTTGACGGAGACGCGCTGGATCCCGTTCGCGCTGTTCCCATAACTCGCGATCCACGGTGCCGCGTCCCGGCATCACCGAAGGCAGGCAGCAGGTCACGTGCGGCATGAAGATAATCTCCGCCCCCAGCATCGCGGTCAGGCGGACGTTCTCCGGCAGATTGTTGTCGTAGCAGATCAGAAAGCCGACCTTGCAACCCAGCAGGTCGATCACCTTATATTCGTCGCCGGCGGAGAGGTGCGGGTTGACGAACGGATGGAGCTTGCGGAACTTCGTCAGGTAGCCGTCGGGGCCAACGGTTACGTAGCAATTGTAAATCCGGTCCTCCGCGTCACGCTCGATCAAGCCTGCCATGACGACAACCTGATGGTGCCGCGCGATCTCAATGAGGCGCGCCACGGACGGGCCGTCGGGAACCACTTCCGCGACTTCGAGCAGTTGCTCCTTGGTTAACGGCTGGAGCCACGTGTAGCCGGGGATGCAACCTTCGTGAAAGCTGACAATTTCCGCGCCCTGCGCCACGGCCTGCCGCGTCAGGGCGTCGATCCGGCCCAGGTTAAACGGCTTGTCATTGTCGCGATTTTCAAATTGCGCGGTCGCAACGCGGATGTCTCGCACGGCGAGGTTCCTGTGGTTAAGTGGGGTCGCTGGAGATGATCTACTTCCCGTTGAGGTAACTCGTCATGTCACTCGAGCTAAGACTAATCAAGGCACAGACGCCGCAGATCATGTGCAACGGCGATCCACAGAGCGAAAGGATGGCGAAGAAGAAACCGATGTACCGGGCGGGCTTGAAGCGATTTTGCAAGAGGACCGACGTCGCGATCGCCCCGATCCCCACGACGAAGAGGTACACAATCATGGCGATGAACGTGTACACCTCGACGCGATCCAAGTCATCGCGCATGAACATGAGCACCACCATCAAAATCCCCCCGATCAGCGAGAGTCCGCCCGGCGTGCTGAGCCCCCAAAACGCCATGCCGACTTTGCTGCTGTGACTACTCCGGGGTCCCCCCTTGATGCTTCCTTTCTTACCCTCCTGAAGGTCCTCGACAATCCGCTCGGATTCTTCGGGGCCGACCCCCAGTTCCCGCAGTTCGTCGTAAACGAGGGCCGGAGTGGCCCCCTTGGCCAAGCGATCGATTGCATACGAAATGGCCTTCGCGGGCGAAGGAGGTTCCTTCTTGGCGGTTTGCTCCGCGTAGATTTCCTGCGGAGTCTTGGTATCCGACTTGATCTCATCCCAAAATCCATCGGTGTTGGCGGGCGCCGGGGCACTCGGAGCGGCCGGCGAAGGGCGGGCCGCACCTGCGGACGGGACCTGGATCGGATTTTTGCAGGCAGGACAGGCAACCCGCTTACCGGCCAAATGAGGCGGCGCCGCAAAACGTTGCCCGCACTGACACGCCACGGCGATCGGCGGTGGTTGGGCCGGCGCGGCGGTCGGCGTTGCCGGTGTGGCGGCGGGCACCATTATCGGCTGACTGCACGTCGGGCAAGCAACCTGCCGGCCCGCCAAGTGCGGAGGTGCTTGAAATTTGGCTCCACAACGGCATGCTACGATCAGAGACAATTCACACACCTCAACTTGTCGGATTTTTCACTGCCGGTCACCAAGTTTTTCGATACCGGTCACCAAGACGTCGGGTAGTAGTCTACTTGGAATCAGACCGTCCGCACAGCGACCGGTCGAGCCGCGGCGCTTCAGCCGACCCATGACACGGCCGCCAGGCTGGTTGACACAATTGCAACCGCCCATCCCGGCACGTAGCATAGTGAAGCATTGTCGCCCCTAGCGCAACTTCGCTTAAGGATTATACAGATGACTCAGAAGCCACTCGATTGGACGCGTCGTGACCTGCTGGCCACCGGCATTCGCGTCGCCGGTGTGGGGGTCGCTGGCGGACTCATCGGACAACTGCCCGGCAGCCAGTCGACGGCACGCGGGGAGACCAAGAAGATGCCGACCATTGACGCCCATTCTCACATTTGGACCCGAGACATCAAGAAATACCCGCTGGCCAAGGGTGCCTCGCTGTCCGACTTGGCACCGCCCAGCTTCACCACCGAAGAGCTGTTGGCCACGATGGCGGCCGAAAATGTGGATCGGTGCGTGCTGATTGCCCACAACGTTTTCTACGGCTTTGATAACCGCTACATGATCGATGCGGCCCACGCGCATCCTGGCAAGTTCCGGATTGTGGGAATGGTCGACGACGCCCTGCCGCATCCGGACGTGCAGATGAAGCGATTGCTCACGCAGGGCGTGACCGGATTCCGGATTGTGCCATGGCGCCGCGGCGAGCAATGGCTGAGTAACACAGGGATGCAGGCGATGTGGAAATGCGCCGCCGCCACGCGGCAGGCAATTTGCTGTTTGATCAATCCCGAAAATCTGCCCGAAGTCGACCAGAACTGCGCGCGATATCCGGACACCCCGGTGGTCATCGACCATTTCGCACGAATCGGTATCGACGGCACGTTTCACGAAGACGACCTGAAAAATCTTTGCAACTTGGCGCGACACAAACACACGTCGGTCAAGATCTCCGCCTATTACGCACTCGGACAGAAAAAGCCGCCGCACCTGGAATTGCTGCCGGTCATCAAGCGACTGTATGAATCGTTTGGCGCGGAGCGGCTGATGTGGGCCAGCGACTCGCCTTACCAACTTGTCGGCGACAACAATTATGGCGCGTCGATCGCCCTGGTCCGCGACCAGATCGACTTTGTGACGGCCGAAGAACGCGCCTGGTTGCTCGGCGGCACTGCCGACAGGGTGTATTTCTTTGAGATTTGACCGCCCGCCCCAAGGCCACGCCCTCCTGCTGGCAGCCGTATCCTGGATCGTCGTCGGGTGCGGCACAGGATCCGTCGAAGAAATTGCGGAAACGCAACAGGCCGCCACGCATGAGCCGGCGTCGTTGGACGTCTCGATTGCCGATGGACAGTACGACCCGCCGCCCCTCTATGCGGCGATTGCCGATGGGGAGGTTCAGCGTGTGCGGGACCTGCTGGCCGCAGGCGAAGACGTTAACCAGCATGATCCGGTCTACGGCACGCCGTTGATCACCGCTTTGCAAACGCGAGACCAGGAGCTTGTGGCTGTGGTGCTCGAAGCCGGCGCAGACCGCGACGGCACCAGCAGATATTTCCTGGCCGCCGAGACCTTGGCAGAAAAGGTAGCCGACCCCGATCTACGGGCCGTCGCGGAGACCTTTGGCGAGCAGCATGATCTCACGTGGCGTGCTTCCCCCACGCTCCCGGCCTTGCTGCAAGCCAATGTGCCAGCCGCACGTGGTCAGCCGCTGGTTGATCAACACCAGGCCACGCTCGCCGAACAGGGCTGGTTCCTGTTTCGCTTCGCGCACGACGCGCAGCGGCGGCAGGCCGTTCTCGGCTTGCTACCCACGGCAGACAAGTATGTGGTGCTGGCGTACCTGGGCACCGACGGCCTGAACTACAACATCACGACGGAACGAATTATCGATTGGCTACTGCGGCTGGAGGCGACAGATCCGTTCGTGATGACCGAGGCGGGGCTCGACTACCTGGGGGGCAGGTTCTTAAGCCGCATCCGTCGTCCCGGGGAATTGGCCGAACGAATGTTCGCATTTTGCCCCGACATCGTCGATCAAGGCGTGGGGACGGTGGCCAACCTGGAAAAGGAATTGGAGAAGCCTTCGCCGGCGCTGTACCTGTGGTGGGATTAAACGGCACGTCAGGTCTCCCGCTGGAGGTCCCGGTGGCGATTTCCGCACCTTTCGGATAGATTTTCGGATCGGACCAACTTCCCGTCGTCGCACGCTTTTATCCCTGCCTGTTCCGTGGAGACACCTCATGGCCGACCAGCGGCCGAATATTATTTTTGTCATCACCGATCAGCAACGGTATGACACAATCAACGCGTTGGGCTACGACTACATGGACACGCCCAATCTTGATCGGTTGGTCCGAGAAGGCGTGTCCTTTTCGGATTGCCACGTCACCGCGGCCTCCTGTGCGCCGGCTCGGGCGAGCCTGTTCAAGGGGTACTACCCCCACACGACGGGAATCCTCAAGAATGCGGATCGGTGGCGGCGCAGTTGGATCGAACTGCTCAATGACGCCGGCTACCACTGCACCAATATCGGCAAGATGCACAGCTGGCCTTTCGAAACGGAATTGGGGTTCGACGAGCGGTACGTCGTCGAGAACAAAGACCGTTATCTGGAAGGTCGCTACTACTTCGACGAATGGGACAAGGCGCTCGCCGCGCGCGGCCTGGTCAAACAGCAACGTGAACAATATCGGCAGCTACCCGATTATCGCGATCGGCTGGGCGCCTTCGAATGGAAGCTGCCCGAAGACACCCATCCCGACACGTTTGTTGGCGACATGGCCTTGTGGTGGATTAACAGTTATCCGCTGACCCAACCGCTCTTTCTCCAAATCGGATTCCCCGGCCCGCACCCGCCGTACGACCCAGTCCCGCGCTACGCCGAGCCCTATCTGCGGAAAGACCTGCCACTGCTCGAGGTCACGCAGGACGAGTTAGACAATCAGCCGCCGCCGCTACAAGAGCTTCGCCGCCACAACGCGGAGATCGACCACGACTCGGTCGTGCTGGAACTCGACCCGACCCCGGAGCAACGTCATCGCCAGCGCGCCTACTACCTGGCGAACGTCACCATGATCGACGAAAAGGTCGGGCAGATCATGGATGCCCTCGAGCGGCAAGGGTATCTCGAAAATGCCGTCGTAATTTTTACATCGGATCATGGCGACTGCCTCACCGATCACGGACACAGTCAAAAGTGGACCATGTACGACCTGATCACCCGTATTCCCTTGCTGGTCTGGTCGCCGCAGCGATTCCAAGCGGAACGCACGGTCGAAGCGTTGTGCCAACAGATGGACTTGGGACCGACAATCCTGGAACTGGCCGGCGTACCGGTTCCCCCCACGCTCGAAGCAACGTCGATGTTGCCGGCGCTGGAAGGCGCCGACTGGAATGGCCGCAATTTCGTCTTCGCTGAACAGGCCAAGGACGGCATCTTGACCGACTGCGAGTTCATGACGATGGTCCGGAACAAGGCCTGGAAGTTGGTGCATTTCCTGGACGAGCCCTACGGCCAACTGTTTGACCTGCTGGCCGATCCGAACGAACTCCACAACCGCTGGTCCGATCCGGCCGCTCAAGCCATGAAGCAAGAACTGCTGGCCGTGCTCCGCGAATGGCGGATCCGTAGCGGGCTGAAAACGGCGGACTGGTCCCAGGACTTTCGGTAAGCGTCTCGGCTGAGTGGCGGTGAGATAAAATCGTACGATACGAATCCGACAAATGCGATTTCGTGACGCCGCAGGCAAGCTTGGCACAAGCCTCGGTAACGAGCCCGAGGTCGTGATAGGCCGTCGTATCTGCGTTTGGACGCGAACGGCCGACGTTCGCAGACGTGTCCCTAACTACGATCGCCAGGACCGTGGCGCACCGCGATCGGGCATCTGCAGAGGCGTTGAGGAAATTGTGTTTGCGTCGCCCTTAGGAGTTATCACGCAGGGAACATTGGTGAAATGCCTCGTCATCAGTTCCAAACACGTCGTCCAGTGTCGCTGGGTCGATTTCACGCTTTCGTTCGGCACGCGCGGCAAGCAGTTGCTCGACGGCGATACCCAGCGATCTCGAGGCAATTCGTGAGTTGACGTTCGGCGTAGCGAGACGGTCGCTTGGCCCAGGTTGGCTTGGACGACGAATCGGAGCGACGCGACTCACCACTTCATTGCTTTTAGGCTGACGCCAATCCTCGAATTGGTCGAGCAAAGTGAATTCGGAGACATCCGGAAGCCACGTCCCGCCGGGCGTGACCGCAAGCCGTGCGTCGGTGGAAATCTCCCAAGGAAGATCGCCAGACTGTGGTAAACGCCGCGCACCGCTTCGCAGCGTTCCCGCCATCACACGTCCGGCCGATTGCTCCGGGTCGAGGTCGGGAAGCCCCAGCACGTGCCCTAACTCGTGAGCGATGACCGACCGCAGATCGATCTGGGAGTCATCAGGGCGGGGTGGGTTGCGATGCGTGTACCAACCGTGGCCATTCGCATCGTCGTCCACCCAAATCGTGGGCGTCGAGAAAGAAGCCAGGCCCAGGATCGAGGGAGGTAAGTCCTTGGCAATGACGCGGACCTGACTCAAGTAGTCGGCAGCGTCCGGCGCAACTCGCTTCCAATCTTCGATCGCTTGCGTCAACTGAGCTTGTAAGGAGTCGGCGCCTGGCAGCGAATCGACCGGGTGATCCAGGTTCGGCAAATGGGGCGTCGCGTCATGCAATGCGGCCAGCAACTCGACGCGAACCGCATCAACAATGACGTTCCCGTTTGCGCCTTCGTCTGACAATTCGACGTTGATCGTGCCGGGTTGGTCCAATACGAATGTGCTGTCGAGATCGGCGAAGTCAGTTGTATTCTCACGGACGGAGGACCCTTCCGCGGTTGCCTGAGGCGAGTTTGGAGAGAGCCGCTGATTGACCAGGATGGGCTCGCCGTCGTTGATGGCGTAGGCGGCGTTCGTGGCTCGATTCGAGTAGGCCGTCCAGGTCGCGGATATTCGGTAAATCCCCGCCGGCAGGT
>JAUIHJ010000258.1 GCA_030432015.1 bacterium | reverse complement strand
TCGGGCGAGTAGCCTTCCCACACAGCTGCGATCACGCCCTGCTGGTCGATCAGGATGGTCGTCGGATAGCCCATGGTCTGCGGCTCTTTGCCAAGATTGGTTTCCAGCCCTGTCCGCGACCGAAATTCCGGATCGAAGTAGATTGGGAATTGCAGTTTCGCGCGGTCACGATATCTGGCGGTTTCGTTGCGCATGTCATCAAGACTGGCGTAAACCCAGGCTCCGCAGGCGACCGACAGGAAGGTAAACTCGTTGCGAGGGCGATACTTGAGTTCAATCTCGGCGAGGTGCGGCATTTCCATCCGGCACGGCGGACACCACGGTCCCCAGAAATTGACGAGCGTCACGCGACCTTGCAGATCCGCTTGCGTCACCGCTCGATCCGCGTCAAGAAACGGTTCAACATGCAGAACGCTTACCGTGGACCCGACGCCAGGATGGTCGACTCCCATTTGCTCCACTGGCCCCAGCAGCCGAGAATAGATTGCCAGGAACCCCAGGCTGGCCATGACGGCGAAGGCCAGCAACAACGCCCAGCGTCCGCCACCAGGATCGGGAGGCGACGGATTCGATTCCATTTCGGATTTCGGTTCGACCGTCATCTACGCTCACCGGATATTGAATCAAGTTAAAAATTGCACGGAACGAGGAAGCTAAGGGATGCATACGCGGTACTTGAGCGAGGCGGGACGCGGTACGGCTCCATCGCCGCGCATTTACTCGGCCGCGAGCATCGCGTTGCTCCTTGTGATTGTACTGCACACCCTTCTGCCTGCAGAAGAGGCCGGATCGGCGGGCGAAGGTGTTGTCTACGGATCGCCGCGAAAGATTGCCATCTTGTCCAACGAGGAGATCAATGAGAGTAGCGGGATGGTCGCATCGCGCGTCGAACCCGGCCTGTTCTGGACTCACAATGATTCGGGAGACAAGCCACGGATCTTCGCTTTCGACGTGGACGGCAAGGACCGGGGTGAATTCCGAATTCCCGAGGTCGAGGCCAGCGATTGGGAAGACATGGCGACCGTTTCGCTGGACGGAAAGCCACACTTGGTGTTGGCCGATGTCGGCGACAACGCCCGACGGCGTGAATCGTGCTCGCTTTATGTGGTCAGCGAGCCAACCCGACGTGACCAACTCCTGCGAGCGCGAAGGATTCGCTTTCGATATCAGGACGGGCCGCGCGATTGCGAAGCGATGGCGATTGATCCCGTTTCGAGGCGAATCATTCTGGTGACCAAGGCGCTGTCGGTTCGCTGTTCCGTTTATCAACTGGCCTGGCCGGTACAGGAGTCGAATGAAATTTTGGTGGCCATAAGAATCGGCGAGGTGCGGATTCCGCTGGTGACTGCCATGGACATTGCCGACGACGGACGTCGTGCAGTGTTGGCGACATACGCCGATGCTTATGAGTATTACCGTCGCGGCGACGAATCATGGCGCGAGGCGTTTGCTCGTTCGCCCCGTTCGATCACGATGCCACAGCGGCGACAGGGCGAGGCAATCTGCTTTGGGACCGATGGCAAGACGCTCTATTTAACCAGCGAGAGAACACCGACCCCTTTGTGGCGCGTCGCGCCGCTTCGTTCACCCTAGCGACGGTCGCGAGGTGGAATCGAAGTTCGGCAATCGCCACACCCCACATGAGGCAGTCATGTACGAAGTGGAGCAGAAATACCGTGTCCCAGACCAGGCAGCGGTCCGGCAGCAGCTAGACGAACTGGGGGCGGCGTGGGAAGACGGAATCCGACAGGTTGATCGTTACTTTGCGCATCCCTGCCGCGATTTTGCTCGGACCGACGAGGCGCTGCGAATTCGCCAAGTGGATGATGTGAATTGCGTGACCTACAAGGGGCCAAAGATTGACGCGACGACCAAGACGCGCCGGGAACTCGAACTGCCGTTGCCAGGCGGTGCTGATTTTGCACAGGAATTCGCCCAACTACTGACGCTGCTCGGTTTCGAATTCGTCGCCGCGGTCAGCAAGGTGCGTTGCAAGGCCGTCGTCACCTGGCAAGGTGGTCCGATCGAGGTGGTGTTCGATCATGTCGATGGCCTCGGGGGATACATCGAACTTGAGTTGATGTCCAGCGAAGCGCAACTGGACGCTGCCCGAGCTCGTCTGACCTCGCTGGGCACAAGACTGGGCCTGCACGTCGCCGAACGGCGCAGCTATTTGGAGTTGTTACAGGAGAAATCGGAGTCGACTTGACGCGATTCTCTAGATGTTTTTCAAGTGGGGGCGAAACCTCTGTTCTCAACCGGTGTTTCAGTGGTGAGGCCTGCCAATTTGCGAACCGTCGACGCGAACTGCCCCGCAGCGACCTCACGTACGCGATTTCCCGGAGTAAACAGGATGAAAACTACGAACATCTACCGCGGCAGATTTTCTTGGCCGTTTCGCAGCTCGGATTTCACACGTAGTGTGGCGCGTGGTGTCGCTGTGATCATGGTCGGACTGGCGGTGGGCACGGTTGGACGTGCCGATGATGAGCCCCAGCCGGAGCGACGCGGCGGGGCCGGGCCAGACGTTCGAAAACGGATGCTGGAGGAGTACGATACGGATCGCAACGGGCGGCTTGATGACGCGGAGCGAGAGGCATTGCGAGCGGCGATGGCGCAGCGTCAACGAAGTGCACCGGGACTCGACCGACGAGAATTGGCCAAACGATTCGACAAGGACGGCGACGGACGGCTGAATGACGAAGAGCGTCAGGCCGCCATGCAGTCCGGTTTCGGTGGAGCAGCCGGCCAGGCCCGCCAAGGCAGTGCGATGTTGCGCCCGGCAGATCGGGCCGAAATCATGAAGCGGTTTGACAAGGACAACGACGGCCAGCTCAGCGAGGCTGAACGGTCGGCGGCACGCGACGCATTTACCAAGCGTCAACGACCGGGCTCGCTCCGCCCCGGTAGCCCACGTCCATCGCGTCCTGGAGGCACGCCTCCAAGCGGCGCACGGCCGACCGGCGCACGGCCGCAAGGCGCGGGACCGGCCACGGCCGACCGCCGAATGGAGTTCTTGAAGCGATTTGACAAGGATGGTGATGGCCAACTCGACCCAACCGAACGGGCCGCCGCCCGAGCTGCCTTTGAGGCCAGAACCGGCAATGCGGGGCGGCCAGGTGGCGCACGGGCAACGGATGCGACACCGGCCGAAAAGCCGGACACCGGACGTGTCAATAAGCAGGCGATGCTCCAGGAATTCGACGCCAATGGCGACGGAAAGCTGACCGGCCAGGAGCGCTCGGCGGCTAGAAAAGCATTCGAGGAACGTCGTAAGAAGGCGGCGGAGTAATCCTTGCCGCGCGCATCGTGTCGAACCGATTCTACGTCTGTGACCCTGGAGCTCGACCGAGCTTGAGGGTCGCGTCGGTAGGTGAAAAAAGACGCGTCGACCGCACGCTACCTCCTTAACCCTGGGACCCACCGCTCCGCCGCCGCCCTCGTTCCCGCGGGCAATCACGGCTACAATGGTCGGATGCCGCCCACCGCTTCGCCTCCCGAGCCCCACCCAGGATCCGCCTCAGCACCCGCTCAGGTCGACCCGCCCGATGTCGATGCAACGACCGCTGCCGCGGCATCCGGCGCCGAGCACACAACGCGAAATTTCATCGTCCTGGCGGGTTACCAGATCGCGATGCGCACCGGTTGGATTTTCAAGACCGAGAGCGTCATCATGCCAGCGGTGCTGGACTTCGTGGCGGGGCAGGGCTGGATTCGGGGGTTGCTGCCGCTGCTGAATCGATTCGGCCACAGCATTCCTCCCTTGCTGATGGCGCAGCGTGTCAAGCATGCTCCGCAGAAGAAGCGGGTATTTTTCGCAACGACCGCCCTGATGACGATGCTGATCGTGGCGATGGCGGTCTTGCTCGCCGGAGCGCAGCGGGCGGTCGCCTGGTGGATGCCGGCGATCTTTCTGGCGATCTACACGGCGTTCTTTGTCTGCATTGGCGTCAACCACCTGGCGTTCAATACATTGCAGGGCAAGCTGGTCCAGACCATCCGGCGCGGCCGCCTGTTGATGGTGGCCAATGTGCTGGGCTCGATCACGGCCGTCCTCAGCGCATTCTACCTGTTGCCAATCTGGCTCGACGCACAGTCGCCGCGCTATGACATGTTGTTTTTTGTGGCTGGTGGGATGTTCGCACTCTCGACGTTGCTGGTGACATTGTTGGTCGAGCAGCGGGACGACCACCGCGAGACGGTGGGTGTGGGCATCCGCGTCTTTTCCGATGCCCGGCAGTTGCTGCGTCGTGATCGGCAGTTTCGACGGCTGGCGTTTGTCGGCGCGATGTTCGGGGCTTCCATGATGTTGTTCCCTCATTACCAGCGCCTGGGTTTGCACGAAATGCGTCTCGACCTGAAGAACCTGATGCTATGGGTTGTCATTCAGAATATTGGCACGGGCTTGTTTAGTATCCCGGCGGGCATCGTGGCGGATCGTCGCGGAAATCGTATCGTCTTGCAAGTTGCCTTGCTGGGAGTTGCCTCGGCGCCGATCGTCGCCCTGCTGCTGCGCCAAGCGAACGTGGGGGTATGGTTCTGCCTGGTATTTCCGCTGGTCGGTCTGACGCCCGTCGTCATCCGGACGCTGCAGAATTTCACGTTGGAGCTGTGCGAACCGGCGGACCATCCACGCTATCTGGGCACCCTGGGGCTTTGTGTTTCCTTGCCGTTGTTCCTGTCGCCAGTGGTCGGGCTGTTGATTGATTGGATTGGATTTGGGATCGTGTTTATGGGAATCTGTCTGGTGGTCTTAATTGGCTGGGTAATCACGCTACGACTGCAGGAGCCACGCGACCATGTCAACGTCAGCTTCTTGCAAACGAGCGACTAAGCGAACCTGGGGAATTATCGTGCGGTTGGCAATTCAGCAAGTCACGGATTTGCGATCTCTTTTCGGGAGCCGATCCTGGCGCCACGTCAAACATCCGCTTGGTTAGAGATTTTCGGAGGTAAGCGATGAGTATGTTTCGATTGCTCACGGCAGAGCTCTGGCATCGGAAGTTGAATATTACACTTAGCCTGCTGGCCCTGGTGGCGGCGGCGACCCTGTTCGTCGCCAGCCCGACGTTGTTGGGAGGGTATCGCAACGAATCCGAACAACAGTTGAGCGCGATGCAGGCGGCGACGGAATCGGCCCTGGCTGAGATGCAAGCGGAAACGGACGCCGAGTTACTCGCGATGCAGCAGAAAGCCGAGAGCGATCTGGCGCAATTGGACAAGCAGACCAAACGGATCATGCGCGACCTCGGCTTCAACCTGAGGATCGTCCATAAGAACACCGACATGTCACAGTTGTACGCCGCGTTTGTGGCGTTCGACATGCCGGAGGAATATCTCGCGCGGCTGGCTGAGAGTCCGGAGATCACCAAGATCGTCCACTTGGTGGCGACGCTCAAACAGATGGTGCAATGGGAAGACCAGCCACGGCTGTTGGTGGGGTTTGCGCCCGAGGCGACTCAGACGCACATCGAGAAAAAGGCGCCGATGGGCTTCCAGATCAAGCCAGGCACGGTTTATCTGGGGGCGGTATCAGGCGAAGGGCACGCGGTTGGCGACAAGGTTGACATTCTGGGCAAGGAATTTGAAGTCGCTCGAATCCTGCCACCCCACGGCACGGCCGAAGAAGACATCGCGATCTGCATGCATCTCAAGGACGCCCAGTTGGTGCTGGAAAAGCCCGCGCGGATCAGCGAGATTCTGGCACTCGGTTGCAAGTGCAAAACGATTGAACGCATCGAAGAGATTACCCAGCAGTTGGAACTGGTCCTGCCGGAAGCGAAGGTCACTGAACATCGAATGCAGGCGATCGCGCGCGAGGATCAAAGAAAATTGATTGTCAATCACAACGAGCAGACCATGGCCGATTACCGCGCGAATCGAGAACGGATCGTGCAGCAGGAGCAAGACAGCCAGCAGCAGATTGTCGACCAGGAGATCTCGCACCGGAATCGCGTGATGGGACTGCTCACGGCAGTCACGTCGGTTGTCACGCCCTTGATCGTATTGGTCTGCGCGATTTGGGTGGGGATGTTGGCCTGGTCGAATGTGCGCGAGCGGCGAGTTGAAATTGGCCTCCTCCGCGCGTTGGGCAAAAGTTCAAGCAGCATTGCAAGTCTGTTTCTGGGCAAGGCCGTACTGCTCGGCATGGTCGGAGGCGCCGTAGGATGCGCCTTGGGCTACGTGATGGCCCGCTGGCTGGCGACCAGCATGCTCGGTGTGGATATGGCTCACTTCACGCCGTCACTGTTGGCGTCGTGTTGCGCGCTCCTGGGAACCCCGATGGTCGCGGCCATGGCCAGCTATCTGCCGACACTATCGGCTGTTAACCAGGATCCGGCAGTCGTGCTGATGGATGGCTGATGCGCCGGTTGACTCGCACGTGAGAACGGTTGACTCCGCATGTCCGGCTCGACCAGCGACCGTGTTCGAATTGCTAAATGACCGAGTGCAATTCGGAGACAATTCGGGACCGGCTCGTTCTTCGCCTCGCATTAGATTCAACTTCGGAAAAACCGCCTGTCGGCGCAAGAAGTGCCTGTCCCGCTGACGGGGTGTGCGCTGCTGAATCGCGCTCGGCCATTTAGTCGTCGGTGGGGGAAACCGATGTTGCGCGGTCGTCCTCGGGTGCGCCTTCGGCGATGTCAGCGATGCGTGGCGCGACCGTGATCCGGGACCAGACATTGGCTAGCAGCGTACCCGTTAGCATGCAACCAAACGTGTAGATGGCCGGTGCGATCGCGACAGTGGTGTTGGGAAAGAGCGACATTGCCAGCCACGTGCCGAGACCGGCATTTTGCATCCCGACCTCGAGTGTCAAAGCGCGCCGCATGGGAATGGGGAGCTGCATCGCCCGCCCGCCTAGGAGTCCCGCCGCAAATCCGCCAACGTTGACCAGCAGCAACGCCGTCAACATGGGGAGTTGAACTTGCCCGATCCGATCGCGATTCTGACCGACGACGACGGCGATGATCCAGAGGATGGCGAGATTGGCAACCACTCCGCCGTATCTCGCGGCCCGGTGTTCCCAGTTCGGCATCACGCGGCTCAACATGTGACCCGCCACAACAGGTCCGACAACGGTCAAGAACAGCTTGATGCTGACCGCGGTCATCGAGAGGGAAACCGGCGTGCTCGTCGGTAACACCAGGCCCAGCAACAGGGGGACCGCCAGCGGTGAAAGCAACGTGGCTGTGGTCGTCAGGCTTACGGAATAGCTGATGTTTCCCCTGGCATTCATGGTTAGCACGTTGGACGCCATCGCACCGGGGACGCACCCAACCAGAATCAAGCCCACGAAGGCGTCGCCGCTGAGGCCCATCAACTTGCCAATCGAGAAGGCCAGTAACGGCATCGTGCCAAATTGCACCACGGTCCCTCCGAGCACCGCCGGCCAGCGTTGGATGGCCTGACGAACTTCGTCGCGCGGCAGCATCATCCCAATCGCAAACATCGTGATCCCGATCAGCCATGAAATCATTCCCGCGTTGGTCGCCACGAAGGGGTCTGGAATTCCAGCGAACCAACCCCTGAGCAATGGCCACACGTAAGAAATCGTTGACGAGAGAATGAGCCACGCGAGCAAGTATCGCTGGAGCATGATGTCGGGCCGAATCTTGCGGAAGCCGCCGTTTTGTACGCCAGTTCACAGTAGCCGCGGGCGAATTGCCCTGGTTAGGCAAAATTGACCGAGAATCTGGTGGAGTTAGTTGACACGTAGCGATTGGGATGTCGATAATGTACCGCAATTGGTATACGAAAGAACTGCCTCGCGGTGGGCCATTTTCGCCCTGACGTTTTCGGATCCCCCCCTTCATTTAAAAAAGGTGCCTCAATGAAAATTCGTGGAATTCTGGTTGGTGTGGCGTCGGTTGCCCTGTTGACTCTTACCGTCTACGCCGCCGAAGAAGTCAAGCTCGACGGCATCAAGTGTGTGATGAACCCCAAAGCTGCGGCCAAGGCTGAAAAGTCGGTCGATTACAAGGGCGGCAAGGTGTTTTTCTGCTGTAGCAATTGCCCAAAGGGTTTCGCCAAGAAGATCGAAGCCAAGGACGAGCTGACCGCCGCGAAAGGGAATGCTCAATTGGTCGCCACCAAGCAGGCCACGCAGACCAAATGCGTCTTCTCCGGCGGACCCGCCAAAGACGGTACCGAAGTGACCGTTGCCGGCGCCGCGATTAAGTTCTGCTGCAACAACTGCCAAGCCAAAGCCAAGAAGATGTCTGGCGACGAACAGTTGCTCGCCCTGATCGGCGACGCCGCCTACAAGAAGGGTGGCTTCAAGGTCGAAAAAGAATAGTTGGCGTGCGAGTTGGCAGATTGCCGACAACGTCTGAATTCACGAGAGAGGGACGCCTAAGCGGCGTCCCTTTTTTTTCGAATCGCGCTGGAAACTGGAGTGCACGTCGCCTGATTCAAACGTCAGAACTGACCTACCAATAAAATGGGCTGTCTGCGATACTCCGCGCGCTTAGACTTGGTCAGTAGCACGGCAGCGGAGCAGGCGGGATGCGCATCTTTTTTTCGGTTGGTGAACCCAGCGGTGACCTCCACGGAGCGAATCTGATTCGCGAATTGCAGCGACGCAATTCGCAGGTGGTGTGCGTAGGGTATGGCGGTCCGCAAATGGCGGCTGCCGGTTGCGAACTGCATGCAGACCTGACGCGTCTGGCCGTGATGTGGTTCCTGCGTGTCTTGCTGAATTTGCATCATTTCATCGGGCTGCTCTGGCGCGCGGATCGTTACTTCGGGGAATCCCGGCCGGATGCGGTGATCCTGATCGACTACCCGGGATTCAACTGGTGGATTGCCCGCGCCGCCAAGAAACATGGGATCCCGGTCTTCTATTACGGTGTGCCGCAGTTGTGGGCCTGGGCCGGCTGGCGCATCAAGAAAATGCGTCGGCTTGTCGACCATGTCCTGTGCAAACTTCCGTTCGAGGAGGCTTGGTATCGGCAGCGCGGTTGTCACGCTGTCTACGTGGGACATCCCTTCTTTGACGCGACCAGCCGCCACGAATTGGATCAGAGCTTTCTGGATCGTCTACAACTCGACGTGGCTGAACCGCTCGTCACGATCCTGCCAGGCTCGCGAACGCAGGAAGTTAAAGGGAATCTGCCGGCCTTCTTGCGGACGGTCACCAAGGTCCGACGGCAGGTACCACGCGCCCGGTTTGCAATTGCCGCATTCAGCGATGCGCAAGCGGAACTGGCACGCGAGATGGTTGACACAAGTGGCGAGCATGTCGAGGTGTATGCCGCCAAGACGCCCGAACTGATCGAGGCTTCGACATGTTGCATGGCCTGCTCCGGGTCTGTCTCGTTAGAATTGCTGGCCTACGAGAAGCCTGCTGTGATTCTATACCAGGTGAGCGCCGTAGCCCTGTTTGCCCAGCAGTTCTTTCGCACCGTGCAGTACATCACGTTGGTCAATCTGTTGGCCTGCGAGAACGCCTTCCCAGACAAGATCACGGTCTTCGATCCCGATGCGCCGGGAGCCGAAAAGATTCCGTTTCCCGAGTATCTAACGGCTGGTGATAAATCGGCAGCGTTGGCCGGTCATCTGACGCGTTGGCTTACCGACGTGCGCGCCAGGAACGAGCGGATTGAGCAGTTGTCTGATTTGAGCAAGCGGTTTGCGCACCGAGGTGCATCAGCGACGGCGGCGGACTATATTCTGAGCGAACTTGGTGACGCAACTCAGGCAATGTCGCGGCGGCGGACGGCTTGAATGATTGTTCGGGGCGCGACACGCCCCGAATCTGCCGCATCCTCGGGAAATCATCGCGCGGGACCGCCGATTGTTAGTCGACCGACTGCGTGGAAGTGCTGTGTCGTGGGAAAGCCTCGCGATGGTGGCCAACACGTACTCCATCGATCCGTAGACGTTGGCTTGGCGACGTTGACTTGGCGACCCGTCTTGAGCCGGTAGGCGGGTGCTGTTGGCCATGTCGAGCTGACAAGCGGTGGTATATCATGAGAATATTGGGGGGAAGGTCGCATCTCGATTGGCTCCCCGCGTTCGCACGGCGGGCGGAGGCAGCCCAAGCGTTTGCCAAGATGCGATCGGCCGCAGCGAATCCGCAGCTGGATCTTCAGAATTTCAGGGAATTGGTATGTCTTCTGGCGAGCCAAGCGTGACGTCGTTTGGAATCCCCGCAA
>JAUIHJ010000001.1 GCA_030432015.1 bacterium | reverse complement strand
ACCCGGCCGAAGCCGTATTGACCGATACGAGCAGCGCGATGGCCACTAAGATCGGTACCCCCACGTAACTTTTCATCTTCCGATCTCCTTTGTTGACAATCAAAGTTGTCACACGATGGGATTCATTTGGCAAAACTAACGTTTGGCAAATATAGGTCGCCAAATGGGGTTGGTCCGATCCGTCGGAAGAAATTCCATCCTTGCTTCCAGTCAGGCGCTTTGGGTACCAAGGTCTGCTTGGCACATCGTCAAAATTCGACCAAATGAAACGCCTGCTTGATCTGGAAAAAATACGGGGGCCTGGATTGCTGAGAAATCTGGGCGTTCGGTGTGGAATAGAGCGAGCTGTCCTGAAATGCTCAAGTCAACGAATAGTTGGTCGCTGCTGATTTGTTGGTTTGGCGCGGATTAAGCGCCCTCTCAACGGAACAGGCTGTTTTTTCGGACGATAATGCGCCAGCATTTTTTGACACGAGGATCGCCGCAAAGTAGGAAACCATTGCAAGCGGCCGCTCGGCTTGCGCGAAGACCGATTTTCCACCGGTGCCTGGCGCAGTGAGGCGCCGCACCCGAGGACCAACGCTCGCTCCAGGAATTCTGCACGATGAAGTACCGACCTCGCCGCGGGCTGACCCTGGTCGAGTTGCTGATCATGGCGGTCATGATGGCCGTGCTGGTGGCCGTGGTGATTCCACAATTCGGCACGTCGACCGACGACACTCGCAAAATCAGCGCGGAATACCATCTCAGCACGGTTCGTTCACTGATCGCGGCGTATCGCAGTCAACATGAGGGCGGACTTCCCGTGGTCAACCGCACGCAGCGCCTGGCGGAAATCTTGACCAGCAAGACCACCCTCGATGGCACGGTCGATTCGCTCGCTGGCGGCTACGGCCCCTACCTGCCGGAGTTCCCGGAGAATTCATTTTCGGGGTCGAGCGAGGTGAAGCTGATTACTACCGACCCACCTATGGCCACGGACGTGACCGTCGGGAACGAAGGTGGCTGGCTCTACAATCCTTCGACCGGCCGGATCTGGCTGGATCGTAACCCGGGCTTCGACTGGTAGGCTGGCTTCGCCCGGTGGGTTGACTTCGCCCGGTTTGCGGTGAAGCTGCCTTGTCGGCGCCTAGGCGGATGTCCTAAAGTGGCGGCAGGGAGTACAGGATTTGAAATCGCGTCCCTCCCCTGCTTGTTGCATTCCGCGAGTTGGCAATCCCACACGAAAAGTTGGGCCCCAATGGACGAGGATCGGCCAAAACCACCCATGTCACCGGAAGGCACGGTCCCCAAGGCGGTCGTCAGTCGGCTGAGTCTCTACCTTCGCGAATTGCAGCACTTGGTTCAGTACGGCCACGAGACTACCAGCTCGACGCAACTCGGCACGGTGCTCGGGTTCACCGATGCGCAGGTCCGCAAGGACCTTGCCTATTTTGGGCAATTCGGGTACCCCGGCATTGGCTACCGTTGCGAAGAGCTGATCGCGGCGATCAAGCAGATTTTGGGGACGGACCGTTCGTGGCCCGTGGCCCTGGTGGGGCTGGGAAACCTGGGCCGCGCGTTGCTGCGATACCGTGGATTCGGCCAGCAGGGTTTTCGCGTGGTCGCTGCCTTCGACGTCGATGACGCAATTGTCGGGCAGCACATTGAACAGATTCCGGTGTATCACCTCGATCAGTTGACGGAGGTGATCGATGAACTCGAAATTCGACTGGCGATTATCGCGGTCCCGTCGCCGGAGGCACAGGGAGTGGCGACCCTGTTGGCCGCTGCCGGCATCGTAGGAATCCTGAATTTCGCCCCCGTCACGATTGCGTTGCCGAGCTCGGTCAAGCATGTCGAAGTCGATTTGGCCATCGAACTCGAGCAACTCTCATTCGCTGTTGTGAACCGGAGCGAGAAAACATAAGCTACGTCCAGTACCCCGGTTTTCGATCCGCCCCGGCGGACGTAAACTCTAGGAAGATTGGTGCCCGATGGTGTAATGGTAGCACTAGGGATTTTGATTCCCTCAGTCCAGGTTCGAGTCCTGGTCGGGTAATTCTTTCCGCGACATTCGATCGTGAACAGGTCCAGCCGCAAACGGCCGCTGCGGATGGCGGTCCGAAATGGCACTCGGAGCTGAGTGTGCCTGGAGGGAGTTGGGCGCAACAATGAGGAGTCGCGTAGGGCCCCGCATTTTCGTCGCGGCCGATGGTCCCGGATGACCGTCCAGTGAGGCGGTCTCGCGGCGGCCCGAATTCATTTTTTCGAGAAATCCACGTGGTAAAGTCGCGAGGTCCCCTGGCGACCGCGGCACGATCATGCCAAGATTTCGAGCATGCCGAAGTTATTCGGGACCGCCTGCAACGTCGCGACGCATCGATGTTTGGCGTCGCGGGTTGATCTCCCTGCTCACCAGCCGAGAAGCAAATCATGAAGCCTGCGATTGCCGTGGTGTTGGCGGCGGGAAAGGGCACGCGGATGAACTCCGACCTGCCCAAAGTACTGCACCCAGTGTGTGGTCGGCCCATGATCGAATTCGTCCTGGATGCGCTGCAGTCGGCGGGCGTCGCTCAGGCGATCGTGGTCGTCGGCTATCAGAGCGAAAGTGTTCGCCGAGCGCTCTCGCATCGCTCGGAGGTGGTGTTCGCCGAGCAATCCGAACAGCTGGGAACTGGGCACGCGGTGATGATGTGCCGTGACGCCCTGCAGGGTCACGATGGTCCGGTGGTCATCGTCACCGGGGACTCGCCGCTGGCCCAGTCGGACTCGATCGCCAACTTGCTCGACGCCTTGCAGCGGGACCGGCCGGCCGCCATCCTGGGGACGCTTCACCGAGAAAATCCCGTCGGCCTAGGGCGGATCGTACGCGGCACCGACGGCCAATTCCTGCGAATTGTCGAAGAAAAAGATGCCACCGACAGCCAAAAACAGATCACCGAGGTGAACATGAGCACCTATGTTTTTGACTGTGAGGATCTGCTGCGCGCGCTTGATCAGCTCGACAACCAAAACCAGCAGCGAGAATATTACATCACCGATTGCCCCGGCATCCTGAAACGCGCGGGCCGCGACGTTCAGGCGTTGGCTGTCCTTAAGCCGTGCGAGGGCTTGAGCATCAATACGCTGGAAGAATTGGCTTCTGTGTCCGAAGAAATGCAAAAAATGGGCTATCGATGCGCGAACTGAAAATTTTTAGTGGACAAGCCAATCCCCAGCTGACGGACGATATCTGCGGGTTCTTACACTTGCAACGCGGGCAGATCTCGCTGGGCAAGTTTCCCGACGGCGAGAATTTCTGCAAGGTTGAAGAAGACGTGCGCGGGCGGGACGTGTTTCTCGTGCAACCAACGTGCCCGCCGGTCAACGACAACTTGCTGGAATTGCTCGTGATGATGGATTGCTGCAAACGCGCCAGCGCCGCGCGGATTACCGCGGTGATCCCCTATTACGGCTACGCGCGCCAGGACCGCAAGGATGAAGGGCGGACACCAATTACCGCCAAGCTCGTGGCAAACCTGATCACCCGTGCGGGCGCCGATCGCGTGCTCACCATGGACCTGCATGCAGCACAGATTCAGGGCTTCTTTGACGTGCCAGTCGACCACCTCTATGCCGCGCCGGTACTTAACGAATACTTCCTGGAAATGGGTCTGACCGAAAACGACATCGTGGTTGTCAGCCCTGATGAAGGCAGCATCAAACGGGCCAGCGGACACGTGAAACGGCTGGGAGGCAAACTGGCGATTATCGACAAGCGGCGCACGAGTGCCCTGCAGACGAAGCAAGAGAATATTATTGGCGGTCCGGTTGAAGGCCGCGTGGCCCTGATGTTCGACGATATGATCAGCACGGCAGGGTCAATCTGTGGGGCCGCACGCCTGGTGCATGAGGCCGGAGCACGAGAAATCCACGTCGCGGCGAGCCATGCCGTGTTATGCGGCAAAGCGGTGCAAAACCTTAGTGACGCCCCGATTTCCAGTCTCGTTGTGACCGACAGCATCCCTTTGGACGCGAGCCAACTGTCTGGAAAACTGAAGATTCTCAGCGTGGCGCCCCTATTGGCCGAGGCCATCAAGCGGATCCATCACGATCAGTCGATCAGTGAGCTGTTCGGTGCGGATGCCGATTAATCGACGTCGTCCAGGTTTTCTTTCTCCACCCGCGGTTCGCGGCGAAATACGGCGACAACGTCTTCCACGGGCACAACGAACAGTTGATTGTCCGGATCGAAATCGACTGGAATGGCGTCCTTCGGGTGAAAGAGAATCTTGTCATATTGCCGCAGCGGAACATCCTCGTCGTTCTCGACCTGAGCTGAAATCGTCACAATCCTCCCCGTAATGGTGGGTATCTCAGCCTGATCGGGGAGTGCGATTCCGCCTTTGGTTTCCCGTTTCGGCTCGTCTTTTCGGACCAAGACCCGCGCACCAATGGGCTCGACGTATTCGATGGTTTTTGCCCGAGTTTTTGCCATACTTCATCTTCAATTTGTGGTTGAAATTGGGGACTTGCCCCAAGGTTAGTCCGCTGTGCACGCGAGAGCAAGGGACCTCGTCGACACGGCCGGACAGGCCCCCCGTTTCTCGCAGCATTGGACCGAGAATTCTCACGGGTCCGGGGACGCAAAATGGAACCACAGGGGGCCGGCAAATTAATTTCGTCGCGAGTTCGTCCACTTGGACTTGAAACGTCGCGCAATTCTGCGAGAATCTGGGGTTTCTATCTCCAGGAAATAGCGACAAGGAACGCCACCATGGCGGACGTTTTGAACGTCTCTAAACGAGAAGCCCTCGGGACAAGCAACACGCGTCGGTTACGCAAGGCCGGACAGATTCCAGCGAACCTGTATGGGCATGGTCAGGAATGCGTCAACCTGTCCATTCCAGCCGTGGAGGTGGAGTCCGCAATCCGTCACGGCACCAAGGTCATCGACATTGTCGGAGCCGCGACTGACAGCGTATTGATTAACGAAGTCCAGTGGGATCCGTTTGGATCGGAGATTCTGCATGTCGATTTGACACGTGTTTCGGCGGATGAGAGTGTCGCCGTCACGCTGGTCGTCGAATTGCGCGGCGAAGCTCCGGGAATGAAGCAGGGTGGCGTCGTCGATCACCAGTTGCATGAAATCGAAATCGAGTGTCCTGCCGGAAAGATTCCGGATGGACTGTCGGTCAGCATCAATCAGCTTGAACTCGGCGATTCCATCACGGCGGCAGATATTGAAATTCCGCCGAGTGCCAAACTCATTACGCCAGACGATCAGATCATCGTTCAATGCATTGAGCCAACGGAAGATCTTGACGAAGAGGAAGGCGCCGATTCGCTCGAGCCGGAAATTATTGGCCGGAAGGCCGAAGACGAGGAGGGTGGAGGCGAATAATCGCTGCGAGGCAATTCGTGGTGATTGGGCTGCATCCGTGCAGCAAGGGCCGCTGGCATGAAATTGGTGGTTGGTCTCGGGAATCCGGGGCGCAAGTACGAGGCAACGCGACACAACGTTGGATTCCGAGTCATCTCGGAAGCTGCTCGTCGGTTTGCGGCCCCCGCGTCGCGTCCAAAATTTGACGGTCAGTACAGCGAGGTGCAGGTCGCGGGTGAACGTGTTTTGCTCCTTTGCCCTCAGACGTTTATGAACAAGAGCGGGGCCAGCGTGCTCGCCGCGCGAGACTTTTATAAGATTGAAAACAACGACATCCTGGTTGTCTGCGACGACTTCAGCCTACCGCTGGGGAAGCTGCGATTCCGCCCGAAAGGTTCGGCGGGCGGTCAAAAAGGACTCCATGACGTCATCCAACGACTCGGCAGCCAGGAGATTCCGCGGCTGCGGATCGGGATCGACCCGCCGCCCGACAACTGGGACGTCGCCGATTTCGTATTAAGCAAGTTTCGGTCAAGCGAATTGAAGACAATTGACACCGCGATTCAAGTTGCTGCGGACGCCGTAGAAACCTGGTCGCGCGTTGGCGTTGACGCCTGCATGAACAAATACAACGGTTCCTGAATTCGGTCCGTGGCGGTCAAACTCGGACTGACACCACAAAATCACAAGGGAGAACAGTCTTGGCAACGAACGTTTACGAATGCCTCTTTATCCTCGACCCCAATCGCTATGCACGGGACCCCCAAGGTGTTTCCGCCACCATCCCCGAAATGGTCGAAAAAGCCTCGGGCGAGATTCTGGCCAATCGCCTCTGGAACGAACAGAAGTTGGCCTACCCGATCAACGGCCATCGCAAAGGAACTTACTGGCTCACGTATTTCCGCATGGACAGCAGCGAACTTGCCGGGTTCAACCGAGCGTGCCAGCTGAATGACTATGTAATGCGACATATGGCAACCAAGATCGATCCGCGCCTGGTCGAAATCCTGGTGGCCCATGCCCGTGGCGAGAAGACCGCCGATGAACTGGCGGATGAAGCCGCCGAGGCCGAGGCGGCCGCCGCTGCAGAAGGCGCAGCCGCGGGCGAAAAGCCGACCGAGGTCGCCGCAGCGACGGACGAATAAGCAGCCGTTGTGCCCTCCCCCGCGATCGCATAGGCTATTCAATAGGGAACGCATGTTCACTTTGTTAACCACCGGGAGATGTTGGCATGGCGAGCTTTAACCGTGTAATTTTGGTCGGAAACATCACACGTGACATCGAACTGAAGTACACCCAAACCAGTCTCGCCGTCACAGAGCTTGGTCTGGCCGTCAACGATCGCCGCAAGAATCAGGCCGGCGAGTGGATTGACGAAACGACATTCGTTGACGTGACACTGTGGGGGCGTACGGCAGAGATTGCCGGAGAATATCTGGGGAAAGGGTCGTCGGTCTTGATCGAAGGTCGGCTGAAACTTGACACCTGGGAAAAAGATGGACAGAAGCGTTCCAAGTTGCGTGTTGTCGGTGAACGCATGCAGATGCTCGGTTCCCGCGGCAGCCAGGAGGGACGCGGTGCTTCCAACAGTTCCAGCAGCAGCAACAACAATCAATACAATCAGCCTGCCGCCGTCGAATCGTCGTCCGCCTCGACCGGAGGAACGCCCGACGACGACGTACCGTTTTAATCATTCGCACGACTGTTTTTTGAATTCGAGAGTCGACCATGACAACCAAAGCGCCGCGTAAACGAAATCAGCGATTCAAGCGTCTCCCCAAGGGCCCCAATGGCGGGATCGAATTGCTGCTGGTGCAATCGGTCGACCACCTGGGAAAACAAGGTGACGTCGTCGAAGTGAAGCCAGGCTACGCGCACAATTTCCTGATTCCGGAAGGCCTCGCGACCTTGGCATCCGACCATCACAAGCGGATGGTTCAGAAGCATAAAGCCAAGCTGCTGGAAATCGAAAAGGGGCGTTTGGCAGATCTCCAAACGCTGGCCGATGCGTTGGGAAAGCAAAGCATCACGATCGAAGCGAAAGCCAACGACGATGGGCACCTGTATGGCAGCGTCGGTGCGCCGGAAATTGTGACGTCTCTCAAACAGGCCGACTTTACGATTACCGCGGACCAGGTGCGACTCGAAGGGCCGCTCAAGGAATTGGGGCTGTACACGGTCAAAATTCACCTGCATCAAGAGATCGAAGCCGACCTCAAAGTTTGGGTCGTGCCTTCCGCTTCCGATGCGGATGGTTAAACTGTCGTTCTGACCTGCGGGGTTGTTGCCCGGCGCAGTCAGGATCGATCGTTGACAATTACTTCTGCCATTGACCGTCGCCCCATGTGGGATGGTGGTCGGCACATGAGCATTGCGCTCGCCTCGATGATGCGTGACCAGCATCGCGGGGCGCGCGCTCGATGCCGACACGGAGGTGGCTTGCGATGTCTACGGCCCAACGTCCCCCGCGTGGCGAGGCACCTCGCCCCAAGAATTCCGTCACGACGGAAATCCTCGATCGGCAACCGCCCTTCAACCTGGAGGCGGAAACCGGGGTGCTGGGCAGTATCATGCTCAATCCCGATGTGTGCGACGACGTCACGTTGATTCTCCGAACGGACGATTTCTACGACGACGCGAATCGGAAGCTGTACGAGCACATGATGGGGATGCATGATGCCGGACAGAAGCTCGATTTAACGTTACTGGTGGAACGGCTGAAGAACGCCGGTGATTTCGAGCGAATCGGCGGCACGGCCTTTCTTGCCAAGACGTTTCAGGCGGTGCCGAATTACGCCCACGCCGTCTACTATGCAGAGATCGTCCGCGAGAAGTCCACCTTTCGGCGCCTGATCGATGCCAGTACCGACATTCTGCGGGACGCGTATAACGAGTCGAGCGAATCGAAGCATCTGCTAAGCCAGGCGGAGCAGAAAATCTTCGGGATCCTGGATGGACGAGGCACATCGGCGATCAGCCCGATCAGCGATATCCTGCACCAGGCCATGGATCGGATGGAAGCTCGCATGAAGGGCGAGCATACCACCGGCGGTGTCGAGACTGGCTTCGCCGAGATGGATGCGATGATGGGGGGCTTTCACAATTCCGAACTGATTATTCTGGCGGCGCGTCCCAGTATGGGAAAAACGGCGTTCGCAATGAACATCGCAGAACACGTCGCGATGAACGAAAACGCCCCGGTGCTGTTCGTTAGTTTGGAAATGTCGGCCATTGAGTTGGCTGACCGCCTGCTCTGTTCGGTGGCTCGGGTCAATGGCCATCGCTTGCGCAACGGCACCATTTCCAACGAGGATCGCGCCCGTTTGATCGAAAAGGCCAGTGTCGTCAGTCGAGCCCCCCTCTTTGTCGACGATTCCCCGTCCCGGATGGTCAGTGAAATTGCCGCTGCCGCGCGGCGTATTCTTCGTCGCGACGGGCGTCTGGGCCTGATCGTCATCGATTACCTGCAGCTGATCGAACCGGACAATCCGCGCGATCCACGGCAAGAACAAGTGGCTCGGATCGCTCGGCGGCTCAAGGGACTCGCCCGGGAGTTGCAGGTTCCCCTGCTCTGCCTGGCGCAACTCAACCGGCAGGCCGAGGACAGCAAAGACCATCGCCCCAAGCTGAGTCACCTCCGCGAATCGGGCGCCATCGAACAGGATGCCGACGTGGTGATGTTCGTGCATCGGGAAGAATACTATCGTCGCGGCGACGAGCAGGAACAATTCGCCGGACAGGCTGAGATCATTATCTCGAAACAGCGTAACGGCCCAGTGGGTGACATTCCGCTCATCTGGCGAAAGGAATTTACGCGATTCGAAGATAAGGCGCCGGACCGCTTGCAGGTGTTCGACGACTTCAACGAGGGCCCGCCGGACCGCGAGTTCTAGCCGAAAATTCTAAATGACCTAGCACAATTTTGCTGCGTCTACCGCGCCACAGGGCTCCCCAAACATGACTCGAAAACGAGTGACGAGTCACCAGCGTGGCGACTGAATTTGAGCTCGGCAACTTCAAGTGCAGCCGCAGGCGTGAGCAATTCCCCTTCGTCGCCCCCTGAATCGCGCCGCCTATTTGACCTGAGTGCCTTGCGCTTCACGGTTTGCGTAACTCACTGGCACCAAATGAAAAACAGCTCGTCGCAATTCAATGCGACGAGCTGTTTTGAATTCAAGTCGGGGCGCCCAGATTCGAACTGGGGACCTCCTGCTCCCAAAGCAGGCGCGCTAGCCAGGCTGCGCTACGCCCCGGCGTATGCCGGGAATTGAAATCTCTTGGAATCCCAATCTCCCTGGTAAAGAGCCCATGCTACCGTCCGCCGCGAATTGTGGCAATCGGTCTGCCAGCAAAGGACGCTGCCGTTTTTGGTGCTGGCAAACGCGCCTGAAGCGACTCGACCGGGTGATCTCCCCCATCTTTTTTCTGGCACGTCAAGCAACCTCCTGATAGCCCTCGTGCGGTCCAGCAGGCTGTTCGGTCGGCGGTGCGATCGCCGAGCCATTCAAGAGCGCCCGCAGACGGTCGAACTCGTCGTGGTCAGCAAAGTGAACGACGATTCGGCCTCGCCCTTTCTTGGTCTGACGAATCTCAATTTTCGTCCCCAACGCGATCCGCAACTCTTGCTCGAGCGACGCGACCTGGTCGCTTTCGGTCCGCTTGCCCTTGCTTTTTCGCTCGCCGGCCAAGTCCAGGATATTGTCTTCGAGATCAACCTCGTTGACCGCCTCGCTCACCCGCCGCTCGGTTTCGCGAACGCTCCAGCCATCGCCGCGAATCTGGTCGCAAAACTGGATCTGCTCGCTCTCTTCACCCAACGGCAGAAGCGCCCGAGCATGCCCCGCGGAGATCTCGCTCGTACGAACCGCATCCAGTACCTGCGGAGGCAATTCGAGCAGACGCATCAGGTTTGCGATCGTCGAGCGGTCAATCTTGAGGCGACGTGCGAGATCTTCCTGAGTGCAAGCGTGCTCGTCGAGATACCGTTTAAAGGAGAGGGCTTTTTCAATCGGATTGAGGTCTTTGCGCTGCAGGTTTTCGACGATCGCCAATTCGGCAACCAACCGATCGTCGGCGTCTTTGATGCGGGCCGGTACCTGCGACCAACCGGCCAGCGTGGCCGCCCGCAATCGACGCTCGCCGGAAATCAACTGATAACGCTCGCCGATCCGCCGCACCAGGACCGGCTGCAGCATGTCGTGCTCTTTCAGACTCTCGGAAAGAGATGCGATCTCTGACTGGCCGAATTCTCGCCGGGGCTGAAACGGGTTGTCGTCAATGTCGTAGACATTCAGCAGAAAGATATCGGATATCGAACCATCCGAGCCCGCCGGTCCGTCATCGACACCCTCCTCGTTGTGCGTCGAGAATTCCGGTGCAATCGCCGTCGGGGGCATTGCGCCGTCGTGTTCGTTGGGAGTCCCTAACAGTGCAGCCAATCCTCGGCCAAGTCTCCGGTCCTTCGTCACGATGAATTGCCTCCTTGCAATGTTCGAAACCGTTAACACTCGGTGTCCGGCGTTTGCCGGTCGGGACCGCTGCTAGCATGGTGGCGGCGGCACGCCTGAGTGATCTTGTCTTACTTCCTGCGTCCCTGGTCGACTTCCCTGCCGATTCGAGACCGTTGCGCTTCTCTCCTGCCAGGGGGTCCAACCGGCCAAACCGAATCACGAACCCCTAACGGATGACTTTTCGGATTTGTGAGTTGATTCGCGTGAGTCGATCCAAAACGAAAAAACGCTTGTTCGGTGTCACCGCGCGGCACCGCCATCCGTTTTGGACTGATTTACTCGTGTTGAAGGGAGAATCTTAGCGAGCAATGGGCGTCTGGCGGACCCCATTTTTTTTGCCCGGCCTGAATCGCGGCCATAAGGCCGATCGACCTGGCCACGACACGATCCCCATGCGAACACAGCGGAGTAATGGAAGGGTCTTTGCCCCAGCAGCTTCGCGCCCTGCCTAGACGCAGCCGCTTGCCGCCTACCGAGAAACCGGGCGCAGGAGGCCTTGCTCTCAAACGAAACCACCGTCCCAGGCATCTGACGACCAGCGGTCGTGGCCCTTCCCGATAAATTCGCTCCGCGCGACCCACCGGCGTGAAACATCCTGGCTCGGCCAATGCCATACGGCAGGGCATTCGCTGAGGTGTAATGAGTTCGCCCTCCTGGCTGGCGTCATTCCACGGGATCGTGACACGGCTGCCTTGTCGGTCGTCCCCCCGGGGATGGTTCCACGTGAAACATCACAAACCACCCACTCTTCCCGTATCTCGCAATAACCCGACAGCCCCCCTGCCGCACACACCATGCATTCGATCTGTTTCACGTGAAACGTCCCGTCACTGTGATCGACCCGTTTCACGTGAAACGTCCCTTCGTCGCCATCCTCCCGTTCCACGTGAAACATCCCAGCGTCTTGATCCGCCCGTTCCACGTGAAACACGCATCCGGCGAGTTCAAGCGAACCGGGCCAGACGCGTTCCACGTGAAACGCTGCGTAAGAAGGACATTTGGCGCCAGCCACACTCGGCGTGCCTGCGGGCTACGGGCTAGGTCAGAGGATTCACTACCAGGCCGCTGAGAAGTTTCGGGAAGAAGTAGGTACTCTTGGCGGGCATTCGTTCGCCATGTTCGCTGATCTGGCGTATATGATCGAGCGTCGCGGGCATAACCAGCGCGGCCAGCGGGAAGGATTCTCGATCCCCAGAGTCGGTCTGTAACGCCTCGACGACTTCTTCGACGAGATGCACATATTTCGGCTTGGGTAGGTCGCTGCCACCCAGTAGCGTTTCGATGGCCAGGCGGTGCAGGATGCTCACGCCTAAGCCTTGCCAATCCCCAGTATGTTCGCTGGCGATCTGTGCCATCTGTTGAGCCCCCGTCTCGCTCAAGCGGGCCTTGGTCCAGCGTTGGTCTTTGGTGGTAAAGAACGCGAGTTCCCGTTGGTCGTCCGCGAATTCGATATTCTCCCAGATCGACTGAGCCTGGCCGGGGCCCTCGCCGCCATCCTCCGTCTCGAACGCGTCGCCGAGTTTGGCAATCAACTCCGCCGCAGTCATCGCGGGCAATCCGCGGAACAAGCGATGGGTCGGCAAGACGATCATGCCGGGATCGTTCATCCCCACACACATGGTCATGACATAGTTCGCGGGGTGCTGTGGCGGCAGGTCGCCTTCAGCCGCCAGTTGATCTCGGTAGTTACACGCCGTTTCATAACGGTGATGTCCGTCCGCGACGAACATTGGCTTGGGGCCCATCACGGCAGCCAACTGCGAAATAACCTGAATGTCCGTAACGGGCCATAGCCGATGGACGATCCCCAAATGATCGGTCGCCTCGAGGGGAGCCACCTGCTCGATTGCGGCCTCCAGCAGGGCCTGGGCTTCGTTCTGCTCGTCCGGGTAGATGCCGAAAATCTGGCTCAGGTTGGCACGGCAGGCGGTGATCAGTTTCAGCCGATCGGCCTTGGCCGCGGCATGGGTTTCCTCGTGGGGATAGATTGTCCCCTCGCCAAAGCGTTCCAGTTTCATCCGGGCCATGAAGCCGCGACGTGTGAACTCCTGGCCGCCGTACGAGAAGACTTGATGGTAGACATACACCGCCGGGTCCGGGTCGGATTGCAGGACGCCTTCCGCTTGCCAGTTCTTGAGGTAGCGGGCTGCGCGCACGTATCGATCATTGAGTTCGTCATCGCCCGGCTCCTCGCGGTTGAGGATCAGGCGAATGACGTTCGCCGGATGGCGTTGATACAGTTGGTCCTGTAGCTCCGGCCCGATCACGTCGTAGGGCGGCGCGATGACATCACTGAGCGAGCCCACGTGTCCCAGGTCGTAGCGCAACCCGCGGAAGGCTTCAATTTGTGGCATAAGTCTTGGTCCTGAGTTGGCTGGATACCGGCGGTATGTCGCCGGTTGCTTGATTACCGCGAACTGCATCGGCGTTATCGCGATACCGAGGCGTCCGCGTACCGCCCAAAGGGCGAAATACAGAGGCGAAATGCAGACAGGGATGATAACAAAAAAAGCCGCTGGGGAGCACCCAACGGCTGGTGTTGTTCGGCATGTTCGCCGGCTTAGTAGCGATAGTGTTCCGGCTTATAGGGACCTTCGACCGGCAACCCGAGGTACTCGGATTGCTTCGGAGTCAGTTCGGTCAGCCTTGCTCCCAGGTGTCCCAGGTGCAGGCGTGCGACTTCTTCGTCGAGTTCCTTGCGGAGGGTGTACACCCCGACTTCGTAATTTTCGTGATTCTGCCAGATCTCGATCTGGGCGAGCACCTGGTTGGTAAACGAATTGCTCATCACGAATGACGGGTGGCCGGTCGCGCAACCCAGGTTCACGAGGCGGCCCTGAGCCAGCAACAAAATCGAATGTCCGTCAGCGAAAGTATACCGGTCGACCGGGCCACCAACATCCTGATCGTCCTTGATTCGTTCACATTTGATGTCCTTGCTCTCGTTCAGGTACGCGACGTCGATTTCGATATCGAAGTGCCCGATGTTACAGACGATGGCGTCGTCTCGCATCCGTTCCATATCCGCACCGCGAATTACGTCGCAGCAGCCGGTTGTCGTAACGAAGATGTGCCCCAAGGGAGCGGCATCTTCCATCGTTACCACTTCGTAGCCTTCCATCGCGGCCTGCAGCGCATTGATGGGATCGATTTCCGTCACCAGTACACGGGCGCCCAGACCGTCCATCGACTCCGCACACCCTTTGCCAACATCGCCGAAGCCACAGATCACCACGGTCTTGCCAGCAACCATTACGTCCGTGGCGCGTTTGATCCCGTCGGCCAGCGATTCGCGGCAGCCGTACTTATTGTCAAACTTGCTCTTCGTCACCGAGTCATTGACGTTGATAACGGGGACGCGGAGTTCGTTGTTGGCCAACATCCGCTCGACAGCATGGATGCCGGTGGTGGTCTCTTCGCTGATGCCACGGATGTCACCGAGCAACTCTGGAAATCGTTTATGGACGATGGTGGTGAGATCGCCACCGTCATCCAGGATCATGTTCAACGGTTTTCCGTCCGGGAAGATCAGCGTCTGCTCGATACACCACTCGTATTCTTCCTCGGTCTCGCCTTTCCACGCGTAGACAGGAATTCCCTTCTTAGCCATAGCGGCAGCAGCGTGATCCTGAGTGGAGAAGATATTGCAGCTACTCCAGGTGACGTCGGCGCCCAATTCGACCAGCGTCTCGATCAAGACAGCGGTCTGGATCGTCATGTGCAAGCACCCCGCAATTCGGGCCCCGGCCAAGGGCTTGCTCGCTCCGTACTTTTTTCGCAACGAAACCAGACCTGGCATTTCATTCTCGGCCAACATCAGTTCTTTGCGGCCGAGTTCGGCGAGCCCCAGATCCTTAACCTTGTACGGTAGCTTTTGTTCAACCTGCGACACGTCGACTCTCCTATTGAGCGGAAAATAGAATACTTTGCGGGGATTCACCGGCGCCGGGGCACCGGATTGAGAGCGATGGTGCCCCAGTCGAGGGCAGGCCATCAAAGTGTTTTGTTACGTGGATATGATAGGACGTACCCCCATACAACGACAACCCTTGCCCATGATCTGGCGTGGGTAAATTCGGCGTGGCGCCAGATCCCCGTTCGTCAGCTCGCCTCGGTTTCCGGTCGGCCAGGTCATCGGTCGGCTACGCGGTTAAGCTTCGCGGCGCGCGTGAACTCGCCGCTCGAAGGCCGGCAAGCCTTGACCGCACTGTCCAACTCGAGAATGGCGCGGCGGCCGTTTCTTGCGACCAAGTTGGCAGCCGCGGGGCAGCTGCCGATGCGAATTGTCAGGCATACCCGCAGACTGAGACCTGGCACCGTGTTAGGCGAAGGCTTTTTTGGCGGCCGAGCAAAACGCGCGGATGAGCAGCAGATCCTTGGTTCCGGGCGCCGATTCGACGCCGCTGGCCACGTCGACCGCGTTGGGGTGAGTGGCATGGATTGCCTCGGCCACATTGAAAGGCGTCAGCCCGCCGGCCAACACCAGCGGGGCACCAGCGAGAATCTGTCGATTCTCGGCCACGCTCGCCCAGTCAATTGCCTGCCCGGTTCCGCCGTACTCGCCCGGCTGATGGGCGTCAAGCAAGACGGCGTCCGGCAACCGGCCCAGTGCTTGACAGGCCTCGAGATAATTGGCGATCGGCGTGAAACCGTCGTCGCCACAACGGAATGCCCGGATCACCTTGGCCTGGGTGACATCGGCCAAGAACTCAGCCGGTTCGTCTCCATGGAGTTGCACGTAGTCCAGTTCCAACCGGCTGGAAATCGCGTTGATCTCCTCGGCCGATTCGTTGACGAAAACGCCAACCTTGGTCACGGACTTGGGAATCGCTGGCACGACGAGTTCCGCGTTTTCCAGGTCAACGAAACGGGGGCTCTTCGCGTAGAAATTCAATCCGATCGCGTCGGCGCCCGCGAGCGAGGCAAATCGAGCATCTCTTACGGATCTAATGCCGCAAATCTTTATCTGAAACAAGATTACGATCCGAAGGCGATCTTTGACGGACGGATGGAGTTGGTGGCGTGGGGGGTGCACTTACATTATAGGGGCGATTCCCGACTTGTCTGTATGTTCGTTTCCCAGGCAACCGAGATTATCCCACTCTCGGGCGTGCCGGCGCCCGCCATTTCCAACGATTCCAAATATCACAGCGCTACGGCTTAAGTCGAATGGTCGACTTTGCCGATTTCAACGAAGAGTCGGGTTATGCCGTCCGCCAAAACCCCCTGCTGCTCGTTGAAACACACTTATCAGCCAAGGACCAGGTCCATGTACGAATCTTTCTTTGACCTCTCCTCACGACCATTTTCTGCCGCGCCCGTAGTGCAGCAATATTTCCCAACGGCCGTCGTCGAACAAGCTCGCCAGACGCTGGTTCGAATTGTCGACCGCGCCGAAGGCCCTGGTCTGATTATTGGGCAACCTGGCCTGGGGAAGACCTTGCTCCTGCGTATGCTGGATCACCATTTTCAACACGTCTTCCATTGCATCCATCTTGCCAGCGCCGCCATCGAAAGCCGCAAGGACCTCTTGCAGAATGTGCTGTTTGAACTCAACCTGCCCTACCGGGAAATGGAAGAGGGAGAATTGCGATTGTCACTCTTGGATTTTCTTCGCCCCAGCGAAAACTGCCCACACGGCGTGCTGCTGCTCGTCGACGAGGCACACACCCTGCCCCTGCAACTGCTCGACGAAATCCGCATGATCACCAATCTGGTTCGTGACGGACAACCTCGCGTACGGCTGATCCTGGCCGGCGACAACCAGTTGGACGACATCTTCGCCGATCCACGACTCGATTCCTTCAATCAACGTATCGCCGCCCGTTGCTATCTCGAGGCGCTTAACCAGGAACAGACCGCAGAGTACGTACGGGCTCAGGTCACAACGAGCGGTGGCGATCCGTCCGGCATCTTTACTGCCGACGCCCTGGTGGCGATTCACCGTGCATCCGGCGGAATCCCCCGCCTGATCAATCAGGTCTGCGATCATGCACTGGTCATGGCCAGCCTGGGCGGCTATCAACAATTGGATGGCACGGGTATCGAAGAGGCATGGTCGGACCTCCAGCAACTGCCAGGCCCTTGGAATGACGCGCCGGCACCGACGAACGGTCAGGGAGAATCGATCGTCGAGTTTGGGTCACTGGACTCCCACGAAGCAGAGGAGACGACGCCAGCAGATGTCCCGGTCGACCCTCCCACCATTGCCATCAATGCAGACCGGAATGACCTGCCAGAACCGGCGGATGCCGCGGATGCAATTGGGGCGGCTCCATCCATTGTCGACCACACCCCAGACGAATCGCAGTCCGCCTTCGCCTCAGCCGGTACCGTGAACGTCGAGTCGCGACTGGAAACGAGTCCACAGCCCGGTGCTGCAGGCGACGTGCCTGTGACAGGACGCTCGCCCGACCTGGGATGGGCAAATTCGCCGGCAGCGAATTACTCGATTCATAAGCTCGATCCGAACGATCACGGGGAACCGACTTCGCCAACGGAAGACCCTGGCGCGAATTACTACGCGTCGAATGTCGTTCAAGTTGGCTGGGAAGCGGACTCGGCAGAAGACATCGACACGCGAGGACAGCGGCCCGATCTAGCACCTGTGGCATCTCCTCAGGCCCAGGTCACGGAGGTCCCCTCTGTCGCGGCCGCAGCCCAGGAGTCACCAGCCGCGGCGGACGCCACGCCAACACACGCCACCACTGCCGAGTTCGTTGATCCATTCGGTCATGACTTCGAGGAGGAAGAAGTTGTCGTTGACCGTTATGCCGACCTGGGCGCCACCGTGTTTTCCGGTTGTCCGCGGGTCGCCAGCGAGGAGGGGCGGGCCTTGGCAGCCCTCATCGACCAACAGCCTGGACCGCAACTTTCGGTCGTCAACGCGAATTCGGTCGCCGACAACGAGGTGGAAGGCCCGGTGAATGAACCCGCGGCAGTGACCGCTCCGACCGCACCAGGTCCGGAATCGCCCGGGCGACACCAGCCGATGGAAGTGGATCGGCAGGCAAACGGCGAGGAACTTGCGTCGACCGACGAAATCGCGGCACAGGCCTTGGTAACCAACGTTTTCGATACATCGTCGCTATCCGATTGGCTGTTCGAGCCGGCTGCCAATGCTGGCATCGAACCGGTTCGCCAATCCGACGATTCAATCGAGGGCATCCAAGCAAAACCCGCTGGGTTGGTGGCCGAACCGGCGGAGGCAACCTGCGAGGTCGCCGCCGATTCTTCTGCTAGTTCGGATCATGCGACTGACGACCTTGCGGGTGATGTGCACATCGAGGCGGCGGTCGAAGTTCGCGAACACGCGCCGCATGGGCCGACCGGTTCGCTCGACGGAACCGAACCGCAGCCTTCCTTTCTGCAGATGCATCACGCACCCAATTTCAACGATGATCGCGACATGATTGTTATCGACCAGGACAAGACCGACGGGGTCTTCCTGACACAGACAGGCGACGATCTGGCGCGGCGCGTTGAATATCAGCAGTTGTTTTCGCAGTTGCGCGAAGGTTGATTACGGAGAAACGGCGTAAGACTCGGGATGAAATGTGGCCAGATCGTCGCTTTGCCGTATCGCTCGGCGACGATCTGGCCCTTGTTGGACAGCGACACGTTGCGCCGCAAACACTTGTTTTTCAATGGCTTGGCCCCCGCTCGGCCTGCCTGCCGAGAACCAGCGATTCAATGGCTCCCGCCGGGCAGGTGGCAGAAAACCGTTGCACGGCAAGGCACTGCACCGCAGCGTTGCGATTTCCCGGGAGGCTCGCCAGCGCCGTGGTTAAGCAACCAGCATGCAGCTCGATCAACTGGTCGCGCGTTTTTTCTGGCGGAATACAACAATGCGAACATATCTCGTGACGGGTGGTGCTGGGTTTATTGGCTCGCACATTGCAGAGGCCCTTCTGGCGCGCGGGGACAACGTCCGTGTCCTCGACAATCTCTGCACTGGGTTTCGGGCCAACGTATTCGACGGCGCCGAGTTCATCGAAGCCGATCTGTGCGACGCGGACGCGGTGGCCCGAGCGGTCAAGGGCGTGGACTGCGTCTTTCACCAAGCGGCCCTGGCGTCGGTGCCGCTCAGTGTCGAACGGCCATTGGAGACCAACGCCGCCTGTGTGACCGGCACCCTGACGCTGCTTGACCAGGCGCACCGGGCCGGAGTGCGCAGGCTGGTCTACGCTGCCTCAAGCGCCGCGTATGGTGACCGACCGTTTTCGGCCAAGCGGGAAACCGACCTGCCCATGATCCTGTCTGCATACGCCGCCGCGAAATTAGCGGGCGAGCACTATTGCCAGGCGTTCTATCACACGCACGGATTCGAAACCGTCTGCCTCCGCTATTTCAACGTCTTTGGCCCCCGCCAGGACCCGGATAGTCCCTATTCGGCGGTGATTCCACTGTTCCTGACCGCGATGTTGTCTGGCACCGCGCCGCAGATCTTCGGCGACGGCTTGCAATCTCGCGACTTTACCTTCGTCAAGAATGTCGTGCAGGGAAATCTGTTGGCGGCCGACGCGAACGATGCCGCCGGGCAGACCTTCAACATCGCAGACGGACGTCAGACCAATCTCCTGCAACTCATTGGCCTGCTTAACGAACTGTTGGAGGTCGATATCCAGCCAGTTCATCGGCCGGCGCGTCTGGGTGACGTCCGTGAGAGCCTGGCGGACATCTCCCAGGCGCGGAAGGTCCTCGGCTATGAGCCGCAATTTGACTTCGATGCGGGCCTGCGGCAATCGGTCGACTATTATCGATCGATCGCTTCGCAATAGTCCGGCGCTTCGGAACGATTCAGCGGTGCAGCGCGCCGCGTCTCCGCGGCGGAGATGACCGCCGGACGCGACACTGCGGGTGTGCGACGCCGCCGTCGCGGTGTCACGCGGGATGACGAGTTCGTATGCGTTGAGGTACCCGTTCGCAGCCAGAAGATCGTGGCGATCGACGCCATGAACAATGCCACGCAGCAAAACATGATGGGATAGGCGGGCAGACCAAAATGGCGGGCAAAGTGCAGGACGCCGCCCACCGCCGGGGCGCCGACCAATGCCCCAACATCGAACATGCCGAGCGTCAAGGTCGTTCCCAGGCCTCGATAGCGCTCCGGAAATGCGGTGCTGCCGCTGGCCACAACCGAAGGAAACAACAGGGCATGGGCAATGCCTGCGACGCTACCGGGAATCATCAACTGCCAGGTCGAATGCACCGTCAGATAGAGGAGCATGCTGGTGGTCATCGCGGCCAATCCCCACATGACCCAAAAGCGATTTCCCCGTGCCGCAAACTGCCGCCGCGTCAGCATCCGTACAGAAAACGCGGTGATGGCGTACGTAGCAAAAAAAATGCCAATGTGGGGAATGTGAATCTCCGCGGCATACGTCCGTAAGAATGTATTCGGTATCGAAACTCCGGCCCCGACGGCAGTCGCCACCAGCATGATGACGCCGGGATGGTAGCGCCGCGTCAGTGCGAAGAGATTGGGCGATCGACGAGCGGACTTCACCGACTGACCACGCGTGGCTGCCCACGCAGAACACAACGCCACGCAGGCCAGCGACCCGGCCGTCAAGAACAGGCTGTTCAACTGCATGCGATCAACCGAGTCGCCCTGGCAAATCCAGTCGGCAACCTGCGGTCCAACCAGCACACCGATAAAGCCGGACGTGCCGAGTGTGCCGATAATCTCCGCCATCCGCGCCGGTGGAACGCGTCGCGAAATATATGTGATCGATGCGCCGAAGATGCCAGCGACGCTCGTCTGCATCAGGATACGGAGCAAGAAAATGGTCGGGCTATTGGCCGACTGAATCAGGCAGTGGGCCCATAAGCTGAGGACCAGAAACACCAGCGACCAGAGCCAAATGGTGCGGGCTCCCAGGCGGTCGATCCCCACTCCTTGGGCAAATCGCATCAGCAAACTGCCGACCATCCCGATGCCGACAATCAGGCCAAGTTGACCTTCGGCGCCCCCCAAATACGTCACGAAATCCGCGTAGCGTACCAAAATGCTGAGCGCAATCATCGTCAGGGCATTCGCCACGTAAGCCAGCCAGAACACTTGACCGTATACGCGAGGCGGATTTTGCTCGACTAGAGGCATCTGCAAATTCAAGGCGGGAGAGTCGGATTGGGAGGGGCGTGCCGATTATAACGCAGGACCGCGATCATCGTGAGGGGCCGCGTTCGTCATAACCGCATGGTACAATACACGTTTGAGACACCTTGCCCGGCAGAAGGTTCACTCCTTCCCACTGCTCGTGAATGCACAATCCCGTACGTTGGTCGTCGTTGCCACCTACAACGAAATTGAGAACCTGCCTCGCCTGGTCGAACAGATACTAGCCGTCGCGAGTGACGTCGACATTCTGGTCATTGACGACAATTCTCCGGATGGAACGGGGGATTGGTGCGATCGCCATGCGCAGCAGGAGCCGCGGCTCCGGTGCCTGCACCGCCCCGGCAAGTTGGGATTGGGAACCGCGACGCTGGACGGCTTTCGTGCCGCCCTTGATCAAGGGTATGAATTCGTCCTGACGATGGACGCTGACTTCAGTCACAATCCCAGTTACTTGCCCGCAATTCGCACGTGCATGGCCACGACGATTCCAGCCAACGATGTCGTGATTGGGTCGCGTTATGTCCCCGGCGGCGGGATCGACGGCTGGCCGCCACATCGCCGCCTGATGAGTCGGCTCGTCAACACCTACGCCCGACTCCTGCTCGGATTGTCAGTCGGAGATTGCAGCGGCGCCTTTCGTTGCTATCGTTGCGAGACACTCCGCCAGCTTGACCTGGACCAGATTCGCTCACGCGGCTATTCGTATCTCGAAGAGATTCTCTGGCTCCTCAAACGACGTCGCGCCCGCTTCGACGAAGTGCCCATTGTGTTTGTGGATCGCGTGCTCGGCCAGACAAAAATCAACTGGCGTGAAGCGGTCATGGCGGTGGCCATCATTGGCGGATTGGGAGTTCGCAACATGCTGGGCATGTGACGGCCAGCTAGGCGACGACGTCCCGAATCACATGCCCGTGAACGTCCGTCAAGCGACGTTCCAGTCCGTTGTGATAGAACGTCAACCGCGTATGATCGAGTCCCAGTAAATGTAAGATCGTCGCGTGAAAATCGTGCACGGTGGCTACATTTTCAACCGCCTTGTGCCCAAACTCGTCGGTCGCACCATAGCTGAAGGGCGCCTTTACGCCGGCGCCGGCCAACCAGACCGTGAATCCGCTGGGGTTGTGATCACGACCGGACGCGCCTTTTTGAAATGTTGGCATGCGTCCAAATTCGGTGCACCATACGACCAGTGTCTCGTCTAGCAATCCGCGCTGCTTGAGATCCTTGAGCAGCGCCGCAACGGGTTGGTCCAGCACCGGACCATGTTTCTTGTATTGTGGCTCCAACGACTTATGGCCGTCCCAGTTACTCACCCCTTCGCCGCCGGTCTGATACGCCCCGTTAAACAACTGAACGAATCGCACACCTTTTTCGACCAACCGTCGGGCCAGTATACAGTTCCGCGCGAAATCCGCTTTCAAGCGATTCTCTGAATCGTCGGCGCCGTACATCGCCAACATCGTGGCCGGCTCATCCGAAAGGTCGCTAACTTCCGGCACGCTGACCTGCATCCGCGCCGCCAGTTCGTAGCTTGAAACGCGGGCCGCCAACTCGGTATCGCCGGGATAGCGCTCCAGATGCGTCTCGTTAAGCTGCTTGAGGAAGTCCAGCGTCGCGCGATCGGTGACCGGTGTCACCGAACCGGGACGGGCCAAGTTGCGAATCGGCGTTGACGCATTGAAGTCGGTCCCCTGAAACGCCGCGGGTAGAAAACCCGGCCCCCAGTTATTCACACTCGACTGAGGCGTGCCACGCGGATCCGGGATTGCCACATAGGCCGGTAATTCCTGCGTCTCAGAGCCCAACGCGTAGGTGACCCAGGCACCCATGCTGGGAAATCCATCCAGCGTGAATCCGGTCGACATCACGTTCTCACCCGGCCCGTGCGTATTGGTCTTGGTTGTCATCGAGTGGATGAAACAGATATCGTCGGCTAGTGCGCCCAGTTGCGGCACCAGTTCAGAGATCATCTTGCCCGACTGGCCGCGTGGCTTGAACTCCCACGGACTACGCGTCAGGTTACCCTGCTGCCCCTGAAAGGTAATCAGCTTGTCGCCGCCTGGCAGCGGCTGACCATTCCGCTCGATTAATGCGGGCTTATAGTCGAACGTATCAAGCTGGCTGCACGCGCCGCTGCAGAACACGACGATCACATTCTTGGCACGTGCCGGTTCGGGGGCAGGGCGAGCCGCGTGGGGGCGACGCGGCTCGATCACCGGCTGGATGCGTCGCGGATCACTGTCGGCGAGCAGCCCATCGTCGGCCAACAGCTGCATCAATGCGATACCGCCAAGCCCCGTTCCCAGTTGGCTCAAGAATGATCGGCGGCTGGTGAATGATGATTCCCACATGGCTAGACAACTCGATCCGAAGGGTTACGGCACAAACAAGAACTCATTGGCGTTCAGCAGTGCCCGGCAAAACGCCGCCAGTCCGTACGAATCCACGAACGCGACCGCCGCGTCCAACTCGCTTGCGTTGGCGGGCCGGGATAGTGCGAGCATGAACGCCCGCTGGACCTGCGATCGGTGTTCGTTTTGTGCGTCCTTGCGCAAGCGCGCCGCGAGCCGCTCACTCTGGTCAATGGAGAAGACGCTGTTGAAGAGGTTCAGCGCCTGTAACGGCGTCGTCGACCGGCTGCGTCGCGGCACCGCTTGGCTCGCGTCGGGACAATCGAATACGCCGAAGACGGAATCCTGCTCCTGCCGAACCTTGGTCATGTAGACCATCCGCCGCCAATCCGCGGGACCATACGATGTTTTTGGAAAGTAGTGACGCACGTTTTCCATCGAAACCTCGAAGGCGCTGAAACCGGGGCCCCCCATTCTCAGGTCCAGCACGCCGCTCACAACAAGCATATTGTCACGAATCGCTTCGGCCTCGAGTCGCCGGGGCGGAAAACGCCACAGCAGTCGACTGTCGCCGTCCGCTGCCAGACCCTCCGGCTGCGGATGGCTCGATTGACGAAAAGTGTTCGAACCAAGAATCAGTCGATGCAAATGCTTGATCGACCACTCGCTGCGAATCGCTTCGCCCGCCAGCCACTCGAGCAATTCCGGGTGGGTCGGACGTGTGCCGTTGACGCCCAGGTCGTTGGGCGTGTCGACGATGCCGGTCCCAAAATGATAATGCCATAACCGGTTCACCAGACTGCGAGCTGTCAAAGGGTTGTCCTGGGCGATCCATTCGGCAAGCTCGATTCGCCGCTGCTGCTCGGGCGATTCACGGCTTAATCCGAGCTGTGCAAAATATTCGGGTGCGTTGGCAACGACTTCCTCACGCTTGGCGGTCGGCTCGCCGCGATAAAGGCGGTGCGTAGGCCCCGGCTGACGAAAGGTTCCCGCATAGATCGAGCGCGCGGCGGACCATTCGGCCCGTCGCTGTTCGGCTCGCTTCAGTTCGGCAAGCCACTGGCGGCCCGCGGCGGCACGATCTGCCGAGACGCCTTCGAACCGGTAAGTGAGTGCAACCTGCTGACTGCTGCCCACCGGCAATCGATCCGCCGAGCTGGCAATTTCAAACCATTGGCCTGGCTGGGTGGCGGCTTCAATGGTGTAATCGATGGCCAGTCGATCGCGATACTTTTCTTCACGATCGCGCCCCCATTCGATTCGATCAATGGTCGCCGACTGCGCGAACTCGATCTGCACCCAGCCGCCCCCCGCTTCATTGGCGATCCAACTGTGCGCGTTGCCGACCTTCCCGTCGTTAACGTGTTTCAGTTGATGAATCGGGTAACCAGGGAGACTGCTCGAACAGGTCGCCTGACCACCGGCGGTCGCGGCCGCCACGTTGACGTCTCCGGACCAGACTTCCAATTCGTCCAAACAGGGCTCGCCACCGTTGGTCCCGTGAATCGTGAAACGAACATACTTCGCTTCAACCGGCTGGAGTTGTTCGATGTTGTGCCGGGAGTTAACCGCCGGGCGAATCCGCGGCAGCACGGGCGCCACAACCGCTGGCTCGTCCTCGAGCACCGTTTCCAGCGCAATCACATCCGCGGTGATCGCGGTCCCGGTCTGCCCACAAACCAGCACAATGACGCTCGTCGATGTAAGTTCGTGAACGCCCGCGTCATGAAAGCCGCTCCAGAGTGATTTGCCCAGCGGGGGGCGTTGGTCGGCGGCAAACCGTTGCTGGTCAATCGTGGCGATCGTCTGTTGATCGGTCGTCGTATGCAGATCGCCGTCGACATCCAACACATAGTTGGCGTCACGCGAATGCGTTTCCCAACCGCAACCCCATGACAGCCAGATGCGAAAGGTGCCTCGTGTCTGGGGGAGGAATGTTGCCACCGGCTTGCCGGGCGTGTTCTTCCACCACGTGTATTTTCCGCCACTGAGGTTGGGCGAACGGTCTGGTCCACCCGGGTCGCTGGCATGGCCTCGTTCAGGCCCAGCAGGATTCGTCCCGCGACCCGCAGGAGATTGCAGCAGCGTCAGCCCCCGTCGCTGGTGATCCTCGACGGCCTCATCGTCGATCAGGGTAACTCCGGGACCGGCTCGCGGGATGAAGCGGGCGAGTTGACGGCGAAGGGCACCGATCTGCAGGTCGATCGCGGCCAGTTGCGCGCGGCGTTCGGCGCTCAGCGACTGAGGACGATCTCCGTGTTCGACCCCCGCAAACACCGCCTGCATCGCGTAGTAGTCGCGCTGCGTAATGGGATCAAACTTGTGATTATGGCAACGGGCGCACCCCAAGGTCAGCCCGACGAATGTCGTCCCCGTCGTATTGATCATATCGGCCAGTTCATCCTGGCGTTGCATCAGCGTCAGATTGACATCCTGGCTCTTGACCAGGTCGTACGGTCCCGCGACCAGGAATCCCGTTGCGACATCGGCACCAAACGCGTCACCGGCTAACTGCTCTCGCACGAACCGGTCGTACGGTTTGTCTGCATTTAAGGCGTCAATAACATAGTCGCGAAAACGCCAGGCATGGGGCCGCTCGCGATTGGTCTCGAAGCCATGCGTTTCGCCGAAGCGTACGACATCCAGCCAATGCCTCCCCCACCGCTCGCCGTAGCGAGGGCTCGCCAGCACTCGATCGACCAGCCGTTCATACGCCTGGGGCGCTTGATCACCGACGAACCGCGCCACCTCGTCGGGCGCCGGCAGGACCCCCAACATCACCAGGAAGAGGCGGCGAATCAGCATGACACGATCCGCTTCCGGCGACGGACGCAGGCGATTCTCTTGAAGTCGCTTCAGGACAAAGCCATCGATGGGATTGGCCACCCACGGATCGTGCAGGTGGGGAGGAATGGGTTCCTCAAGCGGCTGGAACGACCAGTGGTCGCTCTCGCGTCGTTCGCTATCTCCGGCGGGCATTTCGGCACCGGCGTCGATCCAGGTCCGAATCCGCGCAATCTGTTCGGGAGTCAGCCGAGGTCCTTCCGGTGGCATGACCAGATCGTCGTTCTCTCCGGAGATGACCTGCACCAGAAAGCTCGCTTTGCTGTCTCCGGGCAGAATCGAAGGTTCTCCAAAATCGCCCCCACGTAGCAATGCGGCACGGACGTCCAGGCGCAGATCGCTCTCCTGCTTTTCTGGACCATGGCACGCCAGGCAATGCCTCGCAAAAATCGGAGCGACGTCGGCCGCGTAGGAGACCGTGTCGTCCGCGAACGCGGGTCCCGACAGCGTGATAAAAACCAGCAGCGGCCCGCAACTCACGGCGAGAACGCCGAGCACTTGGGTTAGGTGTCGCAACGACATGGGATTGGCGAGGGAAAGCGTGAGGTGAGGTTTGAATCGCAACAACGGGGGTGGGGCGTCGATCGTCGCCATTCTATCATGCTGGACGGCCCGGGGTGGCCAATCGCAGCCACAACAAGCGGGAACCGGGTCGGAAAACGCCATCGTTTTCGACGGTTCAAGCGCGACATGCACAGGCGAGCGTGTGCCATTGGCAGTTCGGGAACATGCGTTGCCGAGCGATTGTTATAGAATATCCGCATTGTTCCCAAATTCCGAACCCGGGCACGTCGGCGCCAAGTTGCCGATCCAGTTCCGCCCACATCCATTTTCGCAAACATCCATTTCCGCCCCGATTGAAGAGGACCTGCATGCCCTACCTGATCGCGCAAGGCGCCACTCCCATGCAGCGTTGGAAGCGTCGCGTGGAGATTGGGCGACGCTTCTCGCTCGGTCGGGCCGACAACGTGTGGCAAGTTGCCTGGGATAATCACATCTCATCCAGACATGCGGAATTGGAGTTTCAGGGGGGCCGCCTGCAGGTCACCAAGCTGAGTACCGCGAAGAATCCGATTTTTTATCACGGGCGAGCGGAGAATTCGTTTGCGCTCGCTCCGGGCGAGCACTTCGTGATTGGAACCACCTCGTTCGCGCTGGTTGAAGAGCAAGTCGATGTCACGATCGACACCCCGCCTCCGGTCAGCGAACGAGTTTTTTCGCGCGACTTCCTCGAGCACGTGCAATACAAGCACGCCGCCGAGTGGCTCGAGACGCTCAGTCGCTTACCGCAGATTATTTCGCGCGCCACCGACGACGACGAATTGTGTGCCCAATTGGTCAATGTGTTGCTGACGTCGATTCGACAGGCAAGCCTCGTGGCGGTCGTCACCGTGACAGCCCAGCCGGAGTCCAACGGACAGATTGCCATCCGGCATTGGGATTCACGTGACACAGATTCCGGGCGCTTCGCACCCAGCGAACGACTGATCAGGGCGGCGGTAGCCAAGCAAGCAAGCGTTGTTCACATCTGGGCCGACGCATCCCGCGTGACCGAACCCTCGTTTACGCAGAGCGAAGAAACCGACTGGGCGTATTGCACACCGATCAGCGGCTTGGGCTCCGAAGGCTGGGTGATCTACATCGCGGGCCGACAAGCGGACGATGGCGCGGCGGTTGATTGGGTCACGAAGGCGGACGCGCTGCAGGACGACGTGAAATTTACGGAACTGGCGGCGGGCATGCTGGGAAGCCTGAGGGCCCTCCGCCGACTGGAGCGACAAAAGACTTCGCTCAGCCAGTTTATTTCGCCTGTCGTGCTGGAGACCGTCGCGGATCAGGATCCCGACCATTCTCTCGCGCCTCGCCCCTGCGAAGTCACCGTTCTGTTCTGCGACCTACGAGGATTCTCATTAAAATCGGAACGATCATCGGAGAACCTGCTGGGACTGCTGCAGCGCGTGAGCATGGCCTTGGGCGTAATGACACGACACATATTGCAACAGGGCGGAGTGATCGGGGATTTTCATGGTGATGCCGCGATGGGCTTCTGGGGATGGCCGTTGGCTCAGGACGACCGGATGGCCAGAGCGTGCCGCGCGGCGCTGCAGATCCGTCAAGAATTTTCCGCTGCGGCTCACAACCATGATGATCCATTGCATGACTTTCGAGCCGGCATCGGGATTGCTTCAGGCGATGCCGTCGCGGGTAAGATCGGAACGATCGACCAGGTCAAAGTGACGGTCTTTGGTCCAGTCGTCAATCTTGCCTCCCGTTTGGAAGGAATGACGAAGCTGTTGCGAGCACCAATCCTGATCGACGAAGCCACTGCCACGGGGGCCCGTCAACAGCTCTCGGCGGAGACGGCGCGCGTCCGGAGAGTGGCCCGCGTGATGCCGCTGGGCATTGAAACGCCGTTAGAAGTCAGCGAACTTTTGCCTCCCGAGGCCGAGCATCCCGAACTTTCCAACCAGGATATCGCCACCTACGAAGCCGCCCTCGATGCCCTGCAGGCCGAAGATTGGGAACAGGCGTTTTCGCTGCTGCACCAGGTCCCGGCTGACGATCGAGTCAAGGACTTCCTGACCGTGTTCATCGCCCAGAACAATCGCCTTCCGCCGAAGCAGTGGGACGGAGTCATTCGAATGACGGCGAAATGAGCGGCTTGGTTAGCGATGGCACGAACACGGCGGGCACGCACCGCGCGGTTTGACCAGACCGCGTGGCAGGTGATGAAGGGACGACGGTCACGCCAGAATCTGCTTGACGACCTGCCCATGCACATCGGTCAGGCGATAATCGCGTCCCTGGAACCGGTACGTCAGCCGTTCGTGATCGAATCCCAAGAGGTGCATGATCGTGGCTTGCAGGTCGTGAATGTGGACCTTATCGCGGGCGACACTGAATCCTAGATCATCCGATGCACCGTGTGCCAACCCACCTTTGACGCCGCCTCCGGCCATCCACATCGAGTAGCAATCCGGGAAGTGGTCGCGGCCCAGCACGCTCCCGCCAGCGGTGCGTCCTTCGCGAAACGGCGTCCGTCCGAATTCGCCGCCGCAGACGATCAACGTATCATCTAGCAAGCCGCGCTGCCGCAAGTCTTTGATCAAGGCAGCAATCGGGCGATCCATCGTCGCGCACTTGGTTGTCAGGCCGTCGCGAATATCTTCCTTGGGATTGGTCCCGTGGAAATCCCATCCCCAGTCGAATAGTTGCACATACCGCACCCCCTGCTCAACCAGGCGGCGTGCCAGCAGGCAGTTGTTTGCAAAGCTCGAGGCACCCGGTTGGGCGCCGTAGGCCTCGAGTGTCTCCTTGGATTCGCGCTGAATGTCCATCACTTCGGGGACCGAAGTTTGCATGCGGTACGCCATTTCGTACTGCGCGATCCGCGTTCTCGTTTCCGGATGGCCCAATTCACTCGCTTGTAACTCGTTCAGCTCGCGCAGGGTGTCGAGACTTAGCCGTCTCAGATCCCGGTTCATGCCGTCGGGATCGGAGGCGTACAGGACGGGATCCCCCTTGGAACGGCACTGGACGCCTTGATAAACCGAGGGGAGAAACCCGCTGCCGTACGAGTTTTTTCCACCGTTCGGCTGTACACCGCTGGAAATCAGCACCACGAACCCTGGCAGGTTCTCGTTCTCCGAACCCAGGCCATAGGTTGCCCAGGCGCCGAGCGACGGTCGGCCGGAACGCGGCGAGCCGGTATAAACCAGCAGTTCGGCGGGTGCATGATTGAACTGGTCCGTGTTCATGGACCGGATCACGCACATCTCGTCGGCCACCTCGTGCAGATGCGGAATCGCATCCGAAAGCACCAGACCGGACTCGCCGCGGGGCGCGAATTGGCGCGGCGTGCCCAACAACTTCGGAGTTCCGGAGGTGAAGGCAAACCGCTTGCCATTGAGGAACTCCTGGGGACAATCCTCGCCATTGTGTTTGACCAATTCCGGCTTGTAGTCATAGAGATCCAAATGCGGTGGCGAACCGGTCAAGTGGAGATAGATAACCTGTTTCGCTTGGGCCTCGAAATGCGGCCGCTTCGGCGCCAGAACCGCCTCGGCGGGTGACGCGGCGGCACCGTCGGATCCCAACAGCGAGGCGAAGGCCAGGGCTCCAATTCCCGCGGAGGAATCGCGCAGGAAGTGGCGGCGGGTCTGATGGGACAGGCGCTGGAGTTCAGGATGCACGTCGAATTCTCCGCAAGGCGGTTTCTGGCCAGGTAGGTCTGTGTGGTGGTGCGTTCGACGGAGGCAACTCGCCTGAACCGCGTCCCGCGCAGCTAGCGCTTCATGATCATTTCGTCCGTGTTTAACAGCACGTTTCCGACGACGGTGAGTGCGGCCAGCGTGACAATGTCCGCATCGGCGGGGGCCGGGCCAAGGGGCGTCGTCGCCAACTGCATGGCCTGGTCCGGCGTGTTCGCCAAGCGCGCATAGGTGGTCTCGAAGAGCCGGGTCAAGGCCGCAAGTTCCTGGTCGCTGGGCTGCCGCGCCAGGCAACGGCGAAACCCATGCTCAATGGCGGTGGCTGGTGTTTCGCCGGCGGCGTCCATCTGCCGCGCCAAAGCCTGTGCCGCCTCGATGTAAACCGGGTCGTTGAGCGTCACCAGCGCTTGTAGCGGCGTATTGGTGCGGTCGCGTCGAATCGTACAGACTTCACGATTCGGCGCATCAAAGGTCGCCATTGACGGATAGGGGTTGGAGCGACGCCAGGTCGTATAAAGTCCGCGACGATGGCGATCCTCACCCGCGCTCGTTTTCCAATCAATACCGCCACCGAATGCCGCGTTGAGCCCGATGTTCGGCTGCGGCGGGCGGACTGGCGGACCATGCATTTTATCGCTCAACAACCCCGCCACGAACAGCGCCTGGTCGCGAACCATTTCCGCGGACATTCGGAATCGTGGACCGCGGGCCAGCCAGCGATTCTCGGGATCGCGCTCGAAGGTCGCGTCGCTGACGAACGACGATTGCCGGTAGGTCGCCGACCTAACCATTGTTCGCAGCAGGTGCTTGGTATCCCAACCGCTGGCCATCAATTCCGTCGCCAGCCAATCGAGCAATTCCGGGTGGCTGGGAAGTTCACCCTGCATGCCAAACTCTTCGCTGGTCCGCACAATCCCCACGCCAAACAAGGACTCCCAATAGCGATTGGCGATAACCCGCGCAGTGAGTGGATTTTCAGGATCGACCAGCCAACGGGCCAACGCCAAGCGATCCGGAGCTTCCGGTCCGGAGATGGGATGAAAAGCACTCGGCAGTCCCGCCGTGACTTCCTCGCCTTTGACCAGGTAGTTTCCGCGGACTTGAATGTGCGTCTGCCGCGCCTTCGCCGCAGGCAATTCCGCCATGACCGGCACGGTGGTTTCCGGCTTGAGTTCGGCCAGCTTTTTCTTCGCCTCGGCAAGTTCTTCCCTGCGCGTGATGCGCAGGAAGTGCTGCATCAATGTCGTCCGCTGCTGGTCGGTGCGTTGCGATGATTCGGTGTTCAACGCCGCCAGGACCGCCGCCGGAAATTCTGCGAAATCGGCAACGGACGCGTCGCCGGTTGTGGCTAGACGAAAATGCCCAAGGAGATGCCTGGCATGCGAGGAGAGCTGTTCAATCGTCACCGAGAGATGGCTCCCAACCGGCAATTTGACCGGCACGCCGGTCACCAGATCCAGCGTGTGGGCGGTCCCAAATTGCGGCGCGATCGCCCAGCCACCCGCCTTGGCGTCTTTCCCCTGGATCGCCTGGTCAGCTTCAAAACCGGGCTGGGAAAAATCCGCGTAGGCAGCGGTAAACTCGAGACCCACACTGCCGTGGGGCGAGAACTGGCTGCTCGGATGGGGTGGTTCGGCGACCGCCTCGTGCCAGACTTCTTGGCGTTCTTCGTCGAGCAACGTGATGCGAAACCCGCGCAGCCGTTCATGCAGGTTGTTATCGGTTCGGTTCCATAGGACGATCCGCTCGATCGGACCGCCGGCCTTCAGATCCAACTCCCACCAGGGGTCGTTCTCGATCTCTGTGTGGGTGGTCGAACCGACCTGATAGTTGCCGTCGGTGTTGCCGTCAATCGCAAGCGCTGCGGGGCCATTGAATCCGGTACTGCTCTGGCTGGCCACGCCTTGGCGCGCGATGTTTTCGCCATCGCGAAATACCTGCACTTCAGCCAGCGAAAGGATTTGCTGCTCGCCCAGATTTTCGATCCGCACAAACCGGCCACTGCGACGTGCTTCGGTGGCCGGACGAACTTCCGCCAGGACCCGCGTGACGACAAAATTTCCACCGGCATGCCCGGGGCCTTTGCCTGCCAATCCGTCCGCGGGCAGTGCCTCCAATCGGAGCGCGGTCAGCGTGCCGCTGGAGGTGATGGGAATGTCGACGGTATAGACATCAGTCGTGGCCGCCTCCGTCACGGTCACGCTGCCATCGTCGCCGATGATCGCGGGCAACGTCGACTGCCGCGTCATCGAGTCAGGTTTGACAGCCTGCCAAACGGGGCGGCGGGGCAAACCGGCCTCCCAAGCCGCAAGTGCCGCGACCATCTCCGGTGATGGCTCGGCAGTCGTGGATTCGAGTTCCGCGATCTTGCGTTCCAAGGCAGCCTTGCGGTGCAGCAGATCGGGCGTCCAAACCTGATGCAGCGGACTTTCATCGCGCCGGTCGGCGTCCGCGGAGTTGTTAAAGATGGCGAAGAGTCGGAAGTATTCTTCCTGCGTGATCGGGTCGTACTTGTGATTATGGCATTGGCAACAGCTGATGGTCGTGCCCATCCAGACCGCCATGGTCGTGTTCACACGGTCGACAACGGCGACGTTACGAAACTCTTCGTCGCTGGTCCCACCTTCGTTATTGGTGAGCGTATTGCGATGAAACGCAGTGGCAATCAACTGCTCGTCGGTCGGGTCGGGAAGCAAGTCACCCGCCAACTGTTCGATCGTGAACTGATCGAATGGTTTGTTGTCGTTCAAAGAACGAATGACATAATCGCGATAGGCCCAAATCGTGCGTGGCGGATCGTCCGCGTAGCCGGCAGAATCCGCGTAGCGCGCCAGATCGAGCCACTGGCGGGCCCAATGTTCTCCGAAACTCTTTTTCTCCAGCAGCCGATCGACTAGGTTGTCGTAGGCTGCGGGGTCGGTATCGGCGACGAACTGTTCAACCTCCGCCAGAGTTGGCGGCAAGCCGGTCAGGTCGAGCGAAAGGCGGCGGACCAACGTGTGTCGATCGGCTTCCCCCAGCGGCGTCAGGCCCTCGCGCTGCAACCGCTCCATGACAAACGCGTCGATGGGGTTCTGGGCCCAGCGGGGGTCGGACTGCGGCGGCACCGCCGGTCGTTCGGGCTTGAGATAGGACCAATGCCGCGCATAGTTGGCCCCTTCGCTTACCCACCGCGACAGGACTTTGACCTCTGCCGGCGAGAGCTTCCGACCCGAGTCGGCCGGCGGCATTCGCTGATCCACATCCTCGGTGGTGATGCGGCGAATGAGTTCACTTTGCTCGGGTTGATTCGGCACGACCGCCAATTCGCCCGAATCACCCGCCGCCACCGCGCCTGCACGAATATCCAGTCGGAGACCTCCTTGGCGTTCCGCGTCGTCCGGGCCGTGGCACGTCAAACAGTTGTTGGAGAGGATTGTCCGCACGTCACGATTAAAGTCGACCTTTGGCTCGGCAGCCTGGGCCATGCTCCAAGAGGCGATCAGCGCCGGAATAAGCAGCACGGCACGAAAGAATAGTGCGAAACGTCTCATGAGCATGAACTTGGGCTGGGAGTGATCGATCGTTGTGAGATCGGCGCGGCGGGGCAACATGCGCATTTTCGTCGCTCATGACTTCCGTGTCAAAGCCGGGAGGATCTTGCCCAGGGCGATTGCGATTTTCAAACTGAGCGGTTGGTAACCCGACGCGTCAGGTTACAAGACCCTCCACGTTTTCAGCGGCGAGCGGCGCTGGAACGGATCAATAGCGCCTCACCCGAATCGCGTCAGCGACGGAAACATCAAAAATCGCTCGCAGACGCAGCGGATATGCGTCGACGATGGATGTCAAAATCGTATCACCGAGAGTCCCTCGGGGCATGCCGGAGTCTCACGCGACAACCGTTGCAGGGGTACCGGGTCACTCTGCGTCCGCCCCCAGCAGGCCACGCAGATGCTCCGCGACACACAGCGGCAGGATATCGACGTTGTAGCCGCCTTCCAACACGCTGACTAAACGTCCGTCGGCGTAGGTGTTGGCAACTTCGATGACCGCTGCAGTCAGTGCGCCGAAATCTTCGACCTCGAGTCCCAGCGTGCCGACCGGGTCCAGGCGATGGCTATCGAAGCCCGCGCTGATCAACACCAATTGCGGCTTCACGCTCGCGGCAAACCGTGACAGTTCGGTCGTGAACCCTTGCAGATAGTCCGCGCGCGAGATCCCAAAAGAAATTGGCAGGTTGAGCGTCATGCCTCGTCCACGGCCGCTACCCGTTTCATCGCTGGCGCCGGTTCCCGGATAGAAGGGAAATCGATGGGCCGAGAGAAAACCGACTTGCGGATCCTCCCAAAATGTGGCTTGGGTTCCATTGCCGTGATGGACGTCCCAATCGACGATCAATACACGATCGAGATCGAACTCGGTGGTTGCCAGGCGGGCGGCAATGGCGATGTTGTTGAAGAGGCAGAATCCCATGGCTGCCGAATTGAGTGCATGGTGGCCGGGTGGGCGCACGAGGCATAAGGCCCGCTTTGCCGCGCCGCCAACAACCTGCCCCACGGCGTCACAGGCGGCCCCTGCGGCTTGGCGGGCAACCTCGTAGGACTGCTTGGCGAGCACGGTGTCCGCTTCGATGCGCCCTCCTCCATTGGCGGAGAAATCGCGAACCTGTGCCGCGTACTTCGCGGTATGGACACGTTCCAGGTGGCGCGGTTCGACCGGCACCACCTCCCGAGGCTGGCACTGGGCGGTCAGGCCGGACTCTACCAGATGCGCCCGGACGCGACGCAGCCGTTCCGCACATTCCGGGTGGGCCCCCGTTTCATGGTCCAAGAAACAGGGGTCGGTATACAAAAGTGTCATATGCTGGTTCCTCCCAATGGTGGTCACAATCTACGCGTTTCATGCATTTCGTCAAATCCTTTGGCAGTAAGAAGTTGACATTGGACTAGGACGACGAGTAGTCTGGAAAGAGGCCTGTTCGCCTTGCGTCGGCGAGGTTCGGGCCCTGTTGCGCACGAAGATCACGTCAAATACCCCAGTTTGTCCTGCAGGCAGGTCAGGATTTCGGCTGGAATGAGAACCCGCGAGGCAGCGCCGGCAGTCGCCCGGCAGAATCGCGATATGGGATGACGAACAAGGAGCCAAAGAATGTTCAATTGTCGGATCGGTTCATGCTCGCGATGGGTCCTGGCGGCGGGCTTGCTGTCAATGATCGGCACATTGTTCTATGCGCCCGCCAGAAGTTACGCCCAGACAAGATATGGATCGATGCCGGTCTATTCGAAAATGGACGAGCGAAACGAAGCGACCTACTCCGCGACGTTCTTTCGCACGATTCTGAATGACAAACGCAAGATTTTGATCGGGACATTGCCGTGGGGTGATCCTGCGAATCAGAAGAAGATCCAGGGCTGGTACATGAGCTACTTCATCCCCACGATGACGCAGCTCGATGCCCTCGATAAGCTCCCGGAGAAACGCATCGAATTGCTCAAGGATCTCAGGAGCATTCGCAGCGACGCGGTGCATAAGCCGGTGCTGGAAATCATTTACGCTGGTGTCAAAGCGATTACGCAACCAACCGTGAAGAACCGGGACGGAACCGTTGTTACGCTGCACCCAGCGGTTCGGTATAACGCCATGCTCTGTTTGGGTGAACTAAACGGCAGTGAGGCCAAAGGGACCCAGCAACCGCTCCCTTATCCCTACGGGCCCGCGTTTAAGGACTTGGTGCAGACCGCGCTGGTGGACGACAAGCAGCCGGACTACCTGAAGATGGCCGCCATGGTGGGAATGATGCGACATGCAAAGTTGCTGGCGGACTCACGGACGCCTCAAATCCCCACCGCCACGCGTACAAAGCTGATCGAACTCTTGGTGCAGATTGCGACGCAGAAAACGCCTCCGGCAACTCGCAGCGCCGAAGGGCACGTCTGGATGCGACGTCGGGCGATCGAGATCGCCGGAATCCTGGGTGGGTTGTCGCTGGCGGAAACCGGAGACACAACCAACGCGGCGCTGCAAGCGATCGTCGCGGACCAAACTGAATCGCCGTCGCTCCGCTGCACGGCCGCCGCAACGCTGGGGCTGACGTCAACCAAAGCCAAGATCGATAGCCTGAAGGCGACCGAGAAGCTCGGCGCCTTGGCGACCCAAATCTGCCGGCGGGAACTCACCTGGATCGACGCCGAGTTGGAGAAAACACCAACCCTGTCTGCAGGCGGCGAGGCAGGTATGCCCGGAATGGGCATGCCTGGGATGAGCATGCCAGGCATGAGTATGCCGGGCATGAGCATGCCCGGAATGAGTATGCCTGGAATGGGGATGCCGGGGATGGAAGGCGGAATGGGCGGAGACATGGGAATGGGCGGAGAGATGGGGATGGGCGGTGGCATGGGAGGCTACGGAACGGGCGGCTACGGCGGCCTGGAAACCTCGTCGCAGTCCCTGAACGACCCTAGAATCGACCTGGCACGGCGGCGGCTCAAATATCAGCTGGTGTGTGTTTTCCGAGGCCTTAATGGGGTGCGCAAAGTCAACGTACCCAACGACCAAAACCTGCAGCGCAAGAAGATCTTGGATCGATTCGCAGCGATCATGCAGGCCACCGACCTGGTCGACCTCGAGGTCGATCAACCCAAGTCCCTCGATACGCTTGCCAAGCAGGTCCGAACGGCGATGACCAGTCTGGAGGCGATTACGGGCGGGCCACCCGCCGAGGCAGACGTCGAAGCGGAAGCTCCGGCGATTAGCGCCCAACCCGGCGCGATTGGCAACCCCGCTGCGGCGGCCGGGCCAGGCTCGATTCCGTCGTCGCCTGCCCCAGCCACTCCCGGTCCCGCCAATCCCGGAAGCGCGCCAGGCCCCGGAGGGGCGGCAAGCGGACCAGCGGCGATTGGACCAGCGGCGATTGGACCAGCGGCAGGCGGGCCAGCCAGCCCGCCGGCAGACGAAGGGCCCGGGGCAGCCGTTCCTGGTGCCCCCGGCAACTGAGTTTGCCGGGTCGCACGAACCGATCGTCGCCCAGCCGATCCCGCCCGCGCATCGCGGAGGATTGGACGATCAGACCCAGTGCTCAACAAGCTGAACCCGTTCGCGTGTCGTAATCGCGACAATGTCATCTTTGGCCGCAAAGAACGCGTCAACGACGTTCGCGTCCCATTGCTTCCCCGCGCCGTCGCGAAAGATCTGATCGACTTTCGCTTCGTCCATGCCCCTGCGGTAGGGCCGGTCGCTAATCATGGCATCATAGGCATCGGCGACCGCCATGATGCGGGCGATCAGCGGGGTCTCTTCGCCGCACAGGCCGTGGGGATAACCGCCCCCATCCCATTGTTCGTGATGGTGCAAGACGGCCGGTAAAACATCCGCCAGCTGTTTGAGATCCGCCAGGATACGATAGCCCATCTCGGGATGCAGCTTGATATGTTCGAATTCCTGATCCGTGAGCCTGCCCGCTTTGCGCAGCACGTTGTCGTCGATGCCGATTTTTCCGACATCGTGCAGGAGGCCCGCCATGTAGATCGTGTTGACGATTTTCGGGTTGCAACGCATTTCCAGGGCGAGGCGAACCGCGACCCTCGAAACGCGATCACTATGGCCGCTCGTGTACGGGTCCTTGGCGTCAATCGCGGACACCAAAGCCCGGACCACGTTGGCAACGAATTCGGCTTGCTCGCGATACAACTGACGATTGCTGCTGTGGATTCCCAGCAGCGCGCCAAGTGCACTTAGGCGTCGTGCTTCGTCGGTGCCAAACTCGCGATCCTCGCGATGGTTAAAGGCCGCGAGCCATCCGAACAGCTTATTGCCTTCTGACAACGGCACGACAATCACCTGCCGAATGCGAGGGAACGGCCAATCCTCCTTGGACGTGACCGGGGCGTTGGCGATCAAGGGCTTCGACCCGGGCTCCAAGCCGCTTTCGTGGATCAGTTGCGAGAAGGCCTGGCTGTCGACCGGGCAATTGCCGGCCGTATGAAACTCCTGCTTCTTGCTGCTACGGCAGGGCACCTGTCCCACCTCGGTAACGGGTACGTATTGAACGGCGAAGGCCTCCGCCGGCACGCATTCGCCCAACCACTCCGTCGCCATCTGGCCAATTTCGCCTTCGGTGCTGGAAATTCGGAGATGCTGCGTCATTGCATGGACGAGGTTGATCTCTTCATTCGTGCTGGCAAGGCTCCCCGAAATCATTTGGACGTCGCGGGCGTTTCTCAGTGCGGCCGCTTCCGCGTGCAGCTTGGCACGGACCGCTGCGGCCAATCTCAGCAGCGCCGCAGGCGACCAGATTTCTTGCTGCCGCACCCACGCCATCGCGTGTTGCCGATCGACTGCCAGCAGCGAGGCAAACTCCGCTGGCGATTCGTCGGCACCAACTTCACGGGTGAGGAACCAGGCGGCGACAACCACACTCGTTTCCGCCATCGGCCCCAGCGGGATGGCGAGCGACAGGAGACCATCTTCATCGAAGATGAACGCCGGCTCCTGGCGCCGATCAACCGCCGAGATGAGGTTCGCCGCCGCGAATTCGTCACCGACCGGCTGTGAGGAACTGGCGCGGATCAGATCACCTGTCGAGCCATCCCAGACGGAGAATTCGACGGCAAAAAAATCGCTAAGGTCCCGTAACAGGTCGTCCCACGCGTTCACAGCAGCGCCTTCGCTGGCGACGGATAATGAGCAGTCCAAGTCGATCGCCTCGGTTGGGTGCGGAAAACTTGATGTCGCGCAGCCAGAACGAATCGTTTGCGCGGCCTCAGAAACGTACGCTACGCCAACCAAGATGCAACGCGCGGTTGTAACGCACCGCCCTGGTTCCGACTCGACCGTGGAACGGGGCCAGAAGAATCAATACGACCGTCACAATCAGGAGCTGTGATCGGGCGACTGGCTGTTTCGCTGGCGATAGCGATGGCTGACCCGTTTGAGCAGCAACTGCTCTTCGGTTGAGAGTTGGTCCATACCCTGTTCGTGCAACCGTTCTAAAATGCCGTCGACTCGCAATTCCTCTTCCTGTTCGAGTTCCGCTTGACGACGGTGCTTTTCGCGCCGGCGTTTTGCGAGCCAACGTTTGAAATGGCCTTCTTGCGGCGGTTGCGGCCGGTTGTTTTGCTCGAGGCTCATATACCCTTGTGAAAAATCGTACCCGAACAGATCATCCTCCAACTCGATCTCCTCCACACGTTCCTCTTCGTGCTTTGCGCTGAAGTACAGAAAGATTGCGAGCAAGGCCAAGGAAAACCACATCGGAATCTGCCGGGAAGCGTTCTCAGGGGAATTAAAGTAGCGCCCCTGCACACCGGCGAAGACCAGCAGGACCAGCGCGGCAAACTTGGCCAACATCGACACGAAGAGGGCCGCCCGACGAGGACTCGCGTCGGGCCACCAACCCATCAGGGCCGCACGCAATGCCCTGCCGCCGTCAAACGGAAAGGCGGGTAGCAGATTGGCCAACATGACGACCCAGTTAATCCAGAACGTCAACTTCAAGGCGCCGACCATGCCGGCTTCTTCGACGAGACCTTCCGGGGCCAACGGATGGAGAAGTCCCCAGACCGAACCCGGCACAACGAGTTGTAAGACCGTTCCGCTGACGATGCAGAGCACCAGGTTGACCAACGGTCCGGCCAAGTGCATGACGCATTCGGCAAACGGATCTGCCGGCGGACGCATGGAGGTCAGCCCTCCCAATGGGCCCACAACGATCTCGTCGCCCGCACCGCCGGTCCGTACGGCCGCGAAATAGTGGCCGCATTCATGCAGCAAGATGCTCGTCAACAAGATGCTCAGACTGCCGATGGCGACCCAGACCAGATCACCCGAGCCTGGAGTTTGGCTGGCCTGCCAGGCGAAGAACAGCGTGCAGACTGCAAACAGCAGGAAGAACATGTGCAATCGCACATCGACGCCGCCCCAGCGGCCCAGACCGATGCTCCATGAGGTGTGACTGCGCATGAACGTTCCGCGTCTTCACGTTGAGTTTTGGTCGGTCAAACCGGTGCAACTCATTTTATCAGCCGTCCACAGGTCCTTCAATCCAAATCCAATTGGTTCTGCGCCCGCCCTGCAACTGCGGCCAATTCGACATGCCGGGCCCGTTGTTTCCATCGCCTCGCTACGGCACAATCGTACGAGTCGTTCCGCCGCTGGAGACCGCATGATGTCCGTCAAGTCCCAACAATTGCTCGAAACAGACCGCTTTCGGGTCGAACAGGTAACCCAAACGCTAGGCGATGGCCGCCTCCATCATCGGCAAGTCGTACGCCACCCGGGCGCGGTGACCATTTTGCCCATGGTCGACGACGAACACGTCTGTTTGATCCGGAATTACCGTATCTCCGTCGAGTCGACGCTGATCGAACTGCCGGCCGGGACCCGCGAGCCCAATGAAGCACCCGTCGTGACAGCACGCCGCGAGTTGATCGAGGAGACCGGGTATCAAGCGGGCAAACTAACGCCGCTCCATGAGTTCTATCTCTCGCCTGGCATCCTGGACGAACGAATGCACCTGTACGTGGCCACCGACCTGGTGCACGTTGGCGCCAACCGGGAAATCGGGGAAGAGATCGAGAATCTGGTGGTCCCGTTCTCTCAAGCGGTGGCGATGATTCAAACGGGTGAGATCCAGGATGCCAAAACGATCGTCGGCATCTTGTTCTATCTCCATTTGCAACGCGGCTCGCAAGACGCAGGCCCGCCGCGATGAAGTCGACGGCCCGAAGCACGTTGCTCACACGGCGGTCGGCATCTCCGCAGTGGGGTGCTCAATGAATGCCTTGGCGATTGTGAAGTAAAAGCAACTCCCCTGCCCCGGCTGGGAATCGGCCCAGATTTTACCCCCGTGCCGTTCGAGAATTCGCTTGCAGATTGCCAGCCCAATACCCGAACCGGGTAATTCGTGTTCCGCATAGAGTCGCTGGAACATCACGAAAATCCGCTCTTTAAACTTCGGGTCAAAGCCAACTCCGTTGTCGCTAACGGAAAACTGCCAGGCATCCGGCAACTCGGTCGCTTCGACCTTAATCCGAGGGGGCGCGTCGCTGCGATAGTGGATCGCGTTATCAATCAGATTCTGAAAAACCTGCATCAGCTGGGAAGAATCGGCCAACACCGAAGGCATGTCCCCGACTTCGATTTGGGCGCCCGACGCGTCGATCGCGGTCCGCACATTCGCCATGGCATCCTGCAGTGCCGCCGCAGAATCAATCGGCTCGAACTGTTGCGCTGCCGTCGTCACGCGCGAAAATGCCAACAAGTCATTGAGCAAGTTTCGCATGCGACGTGTCGCGTCAACCGTACTATTAAGAAACTCGACCGCCTCAGCATTCAAGTCGCTACTGTATCGTCGCTGCAACAGGTCGCAGTAGCTTGCGATGGTGCGTAACGGCGACTGCAAATCATGCGATACGCTATACGCGAATTGCTCGAGGTCGCGGTTGCTGCGTTCAAGGTCCGCAGCATACCGGTTGCGATCTTCTTCGGTCTGCTTGAGCGACGTAACATCTCCGAAAAAGACCTGCGTTCCGACCGTGTTGCCCTGCTCGTCCTGAATCGGCAACTGAATGGTCTGCAGATAGCAAACACGATCATCCGGCCAGCTCAGCGTCTCGATCGACTCACAAAGCGTACCCGTCTTGATGACCTGCTGTGCTGCCTGTTCCAGTTTCACGGCGAGATCAGCCGGTAAGAGGTCGGCGTCGCAGCGACCAACGAGTTGACTTTCGGTGGCATCGAGCAGCTTACAGAAGGCCCGGTTAACAAACGTGTATCGCCCCTGCAAATCCTTCCGGCAAACGGAAATCGGAAGATGATCGACGAGAGATCGGTAGAGGGACTCCGATTGGGCCAATTCGGCCGATCGCTCCAGGACGCGCCGTTCCATTTCGTCATGCGATTGTTGCAAGATCGCTTCGGCGTTCTTGCGCTGCGTGAGGTCAATGGAAGTCGTTTGGATTGCCGGCTCCTCGCCCCACTGAACGGTCGTGCTGAAATTCTCCAGAGCGATCTTCGATCCATCCATGCGGACACCCTGCGCCTCGTAGCGGCAGGTTTCGCGGCTCTTGTCGAGCAAACCGGCGACGTACGCTTCAACCTGCGGGCGATCTTCTTCCGCAATCAGCGGAGCGACGCTGGGCATCATCATGATGTCGCGTGTGGTATAGCCGTGCAGGCTCGCCCAGGCATCATTGACAAAAACCGGGGCAAACTGTCGATGGATCAGAATGCCTTGAACGGACCCTTCAATGAGTTGGCGAAAGCGTTGATCGAACGCTGTGCGTTCGGCATTGATCGCCGCCGCGTGCAGTTGAGCATTTTCGATGACAATGCCGATATGCCGAGCGACGCCAGCCAGTAGCTCAAGATCGCTTTGCGAAAACTGCTGCGATCCGTCCACGACTTCCAATTGAATGATGCCGCGAACCTCACCACGGCCATCCAAAAGCGGCGCGCTGATCATCGAACGCAGTTGCAGGGCGCGGACGCTAGGACTGCGGACAAACCGGACGTCGTTGGCAACGTCCATGCTGAGGACCGCTTTCTTAGAATCCACCAGGTAGTCGATGACCGTCTGACTAATGCGAATCGCATCCAGCGTCCGCTTCACCCTACGCTCGGCGACCGGATGGAATGTCCCACGCTCGTGATCCCGCAACAGCACAAAACCATTCTGGGCATGCGGCAAGGCGCGAAAAAGGGCGTCAATGATTCTGGGCAGGGCAACGTCGATATCGAGCGTGTTGGCCAACTGGTCAATGATGGCCAAGACCGTGCGGAGCTTGCTGAACCGCTCCTGATGGTTCTCGGCGATCAGCAAGTCCTCGTACGAACTGTCGCATCCCACGTCCACGGTCGAATGAATATCCGGGCAGGCCGTTTCGTCGGCATGGATCAGCGCGCTGTTACTGCTGCTGATGCCAGTGCTGGAACCATCGTCTTCGAAAATAAACTCGAAGGCGGCAATCCCGATGCGGTCAAAACCCTTTAACGGCACCCGTCCACTTGGGCCCGCCGGAATCTGCCGGCCATTCACCCAGACCCCGTTGCGACTGCCAAGGTCCTCAATATAGGTGGCGTCCTCTTGTAACTCGATCCGCGCATGCTCGCGGCTGACGGCAAAATGCTCGAGCACCACGTGGCATCGCTTGGGGTTGCGTCCCAAAATCGTGGCGCCGTGCTCCAGCGCACAAACTCGGCCAGGCTCAAGACCCTTTGTCGCTCGCAGTATTGCCATGACGCGTCCCAGTTACATCCGAACCGAGTTGTTCCGAAACGACCGGAGATTTGAAGAGAATAATGAATAGCTGACAGGACTCCTGCATTTTAAACTGGGCAAAGGTCCGCAATCCACACCAAATTAGCGTGTGCACGCCTGCCGGGAGCCGAATTTGCCACCCCCGCAAGCCCGGCACGCCCAATTCACGCCAGCCCGTCCAGCAAACTCCACAATTTCAGGCGAGTTCACACAGGACCATGCCTGGGCACGTCGCCTGATTAGCAAGGATTGCAGGGCCTCAACCGTTGCCGGGCCGCACTTGAGCCGCCCCGCCGGATCTGCCGGATCTGCCGATCAGTGCCCCGCATGGCTGCCGGTCCTTAATTTATCGACTGAGACCCCACTTGCAAGCGATTATTAACGAAATTCCCCCAACTTGGGTTGTCCAGATTCGGAAGATGTTGCCTTGTGGCGATTTCGATACAGGGTCGCCGCCAAACGTTCCGGCGAACCACTTTTCGTGCCCGCCCGGTCATAATGCCAACGGCGGTCGCCGGGGGCATCGTCGTCCGACAACGGCCAAGCGTCGAAGGGTTGATAGCCCAGGGCGCGAACGAGCTTGGTCGAATTTAATGTGACGTTTCCGGCACGCGGGGGCATCGGGCCGGCCTCATGACGGAAGCAGCCGATCAGCAAGTCGGGATCGTAGCCGCCCAGGCGATTGACGATTTGGGCGATCTGAAACAGGCTCAGGCGGCGCGGCCCACCAGCATGGTAGATCCCCGCCAAGTCGTTGGTTAGCAAGGTAACCAACAGTTCGTTCAGGCAGTCGGTATACGTTGGCGTGCGAATCTCGTCGTAATAGAGCGTTGCCGGCTTCGACTTTGCAAACCGCGACTGGATCCAATCGATTGCACCGGCATGACCATTGAAACTGATTCCCATTGGCAAGGAGATCCGGAGGATCGCCGCGTCCGGCGCTTCGCTGAGGAGGTACTCCTCTGCCTCCACCATCGTGCGACCGTAGACCGTCACGGGATCGGTAGGATCATCTTCCACATGGCCACCCTCGGCCGTCCCCGAAAAAACCAGGTCAATGGAAAAGTGGATCAGCCGCAACTTCGTCCGCCCGATCACGCGGAGGAGATTTTGCAAGCCTCCCACGTTGACCCGCCAGGCCATCTCGGGGTCGAGTTCGCACGACTTGAGCTTGCACGACCCTTCGCAATTGACAACCGCCTTGAATTGGTACTCGTCAAACATCCTGGCCCAGGCGGCTTCATCCATGCTGTCGCAGCCAATGATCCCCTCCCCTGACAAGGGCCAATTATCGGCACGCCGCACACCAAACACCTGGCCTGGAAATCGATCCCGAAAATAGTGAAAAGCGTTATAGCCGGCCACGCCCGCGATGCCGGTGACCAGGAGCGGCAGGAAGCTCGGCTGGACCGAGGTTGACGCCTTGGAAAAACGGCTTGTCATGGGACGCTGCTTGGTCGGAGGACAATTCATTGGTCGATGGTACGTTGGGCTGCCACGGTTCAACGGGCCGGCCGCGATTCAACGGGTCGGTTGGGTGCCGGTCATGTCACCGACTGGCGTCATGGCGAAGAGTCAGCCAACTGCCGGGCCGCCCAAACGGCGAGTTTTTCTCGAAAAATCTTCGCGTTGTGCCGAATGTCTACCGGCAGGGCGTCGTGAAGCAGCACATGCTCGATGGTCCGTGTCAATGCGTTGCCCGCCAGCCGCTGGTGGATCGCGCCGACCAAAGCCTCGCGGTCAGCATCCGTTGCGGGGCGATGCTCAGGCCAGGTTTCCACTACAACCACTGGAGTTTGCCGAGGTGCCTTGCCGACCCCGACCACGGCGGAACGATAGACGTGCGGATGGCAATTGACAATTGCTTCGCAGCGGATTGTGTACAGGGTCCCTGCCTCTGTTTCGACGCGGTGTGCTTTCCGGCCACAGAACCAGAACCGATCCTGCTCGTCCAGATATCCGACGTCGCCCATGCGGTGCCAGACGTCGTCGCCAGCGGACCGATGGCCGGGATTCGCGCCACCATCGGCGGTGGCGCGATCGGAAATCTTGTGCAACGGATTTGCCTCGCATCGCGTCACATACTCGCCGGTCACGACGCGGCCAGAAACGATCAGCTCACCGATTTCACCCGTCTTCAATTCCTCGATGTCATCCAACCGCATGATCGCGTCGTCGCGAATGCGAATGACCTTCCAACGAATGCCTGGAAAGCGGTGCCCGACGCAGGTCCCGGCGCCGGATTCGCTCCGCGCTGACGTTTCGTTAAGGACTTCCGTCGCGGAGATGGTGGCCACCGGCAGCGCCTCGGTCGCACCGTAGGGAGTGTGAATCTCGCCATCGGCTGAGATCGCGGACCGCATTCTGCGGAGCACATGGGGAGGTACGGGCGCACCTGCCGACAGGACGCGTCGCAGCGTCGGCAATTTCACATCGTGAGTCTCACAGTAACGGCCGACGGTGTTGAGCAAGGCTGGCGACCCGAAAGCCTGTGTCACCTCCCAGTCGCGGGCCGCTTCGATGATGTTGCGGGGATCCGCTTGCGCGGGTCGAGTAAAATCCATGTCTGGAATCACCGTCGTCACTCCCATCGCCGCGTTAAAGAGGGCGAAGAGTGGAAATCCCGGCAGGTCAATTTCACCCGGCTGAATTTCGTAGGCATCACGGATTTCGTCGACCTGTCGGTCAAAGTTGCCATGACGATACAGGACCCCCTTGGGAGGCCCGGTGCTCCCGGTTGTGAAGATGATCGCCGCGGGATCTGCGGCCGTCGTCGTCGCACCGGAGAAAGCCGCATCGCTCCTCCGCCTCAATGCGGACAGGGTCGGCCCGCTCCAGAACCACCGGCGACCGACCGTCACGTTCAGCTTCGCTTGCGGAAATCGGTGCCGCAGGACACAGCGAATGGCCTGCGCCATGGAGATCGCGACGAAACCCTCCGGCTGCGCATCTTGCAGGCATTTCACCAGATTGCTGCGGCCCATGCCAGGGTCGATCAAAATGGTCACCGCACCGGACTTGAATAGGGCGAAGACCAACGCAATGAAGTCAATCCCGGGGCGGACCAGCAAGACCAGGCGCGTACCAGGCCGCACACCCATTGCTTGCAGCGCGGCAGCAATGCGGTCGGTATCGGCGTCCAATTCAGCAAACGAGACCTGTCGATATTGGCGTTGGCCCTGCCGATCGTGGCCCAACGGTTCGACCACCGCCACACCGTCGGGATCGCGTCGCGCGGTCTCGGACAGCCGCATCCCAACGTTGACGATCGGGTCCGCAGCAGGCGCGGCAGCGGTCGCCGCGCCCTGGTGTGCCGCGTGTTCGCCACGCGTTGAACTCGCTGCTGCGGAATCCTTCGGCACAAATTTGTCGGCCACGGGCAACCACTCCTATGCTTCGACACGCGATTCAAGATAGTTCAAGACGCGCGCGGCGACGTCCACATTCAGGGTCTCAGCCAATGACTTCCACCCCGGCACGGCATTGACTTCCAACACCCAGCGACGGCCATCTTTTCCGTCCAGGAGATCGACCCCGGCGATCTCCGCGCCGACGGCCCGAGCGGCCCGTCGAGCGATCTCGGCCAAGGCATCCGTGACGATCAGCGGCTCGCCGACCGCGCCGCGGCTGATGTTGGTCCGCCAGTCCGAGGCATTTCGGCGACGCATGCCGTACACGTCGCCGCCGAGCACAAACAGGCGCTGGTCGCTGCCTACGTGGTCGATGTACTGCTGGAGGTAGATAACCGCGTTGACATGCAAGAGAGCTTTGAACGTGCGAAAGGCGAGATCGGGATCGGAGACACGACAGATCCCTCTACCTTCGCCACCGAACAGCGGCTTGACAACACAATCCCCACCCAAATCCGCCAGCGCCTCCATCGCATCATCGGCAGATTGACACACCACGGTCGACGGAATCGGCAGCCCGGCGGCTTGCAGCCTGGCGAGCGCCAGGTACTTGTCGACGGCGGTCTCGATCGCGCGCGGTGAATTGATCACTGCCGTGCCAGCCGCTTCCACGCACGCCAGCGCGTCCATTCGAAACACAACCTGCTCCAACGAACCGGGCGGCATGGTGCGGACCAGCACGGCTGACGCGTCGGCCAGATTGGCGTCGCCGGTCGCAACGGAGATCGACTCGCCGCACAACCTCGAACGCAGCACGTCGAAGGGGAGCTGGTCGATCCGATGTCGGTCGGCTGCAGCGCGACGCAGATCTTTCAAGTACCAGCTATTGCTAGACGCGAGAACCGCCAAGTGCATATTCGACCTTCCTCGCTCAACACTCGAACGATTGTCGAAGCACATCCGGCAGCATTTTTCCAAAACGATAGCTGCAGCCGCTTTCCAGACTGACCAACTGGACGACGGCGGGACTGAACAGCAGTGGATCAATCTTGTAGAAGTCCCGTTCGTAACGCTCGAAAATCTCGCCGAACGGCTGTCCGTGATCGGGTGACGCGGAACTTGGGACGCGCGGACCGAGTTCACGAATGCTGGCGTCATCCCCGGTAATCCAGAGTGTCACTTCGCCCCCATACAGCACGGCGTCGTTGGTCCGGCCAATCCCCTGCAGATCGTTCGCGGCGACCGGGGGGAGCGGCGCCACGCCAAATCCCGAGACCACCCGCGCGAGGTTGAAGCCCAGCTCGTGCATCTTGTGGAGCGCCGTTTCGATGGTCCGCGCCACAACCTGCACGGTGCCGGCCAGGCTGGCCGTCGGAGCCACCAGCAATGTCAGGTTTTCGCTCTCAACGCCGCAGTCATTGGCCAGGTGCTGGCAAATGTCCGCGGCAGGCAAATGTGCCGATTCCAACACGCCGACGGCGACGTCACCCGCTTCACGATACCCAATATCGTCGAATAACTTTTCTCGTCCACGCCGCGCCCGCATGGGGCCTGATCCCATCGCGAAGAAGTCCGTCCCAGCGACTTGCCAGCCGGCGTACTGCGATGCCATGCACGCGGCCAGCGGCTGGTCGGTCCGGACGGTCACGGCTGGCCCCGGCCAAATGCCCCGATCGCCGGGCACAATTTCGACCGTCCCCAGCCCCGCAAGGCAGACTTCGGCCACGGCCGCGCCCGCGCCTAAACTGCCCGTCGTGTGGACGCCGCAATCGATCAATTGCGCACCGGATTCTTCGCAAATCACGGCCACGCGAAAACGAGTCGCCTGGTCAATCAGAGGTTGGCAACGGAGCCTGGCAAGTCGGTTGAGGTTCACGCCTTCATCATGCCCGATCACCGGCGGTGTGGCAACGGCGGGACCAGCACCGCAGCGGCGGCACCTCGTTGGGCACTGGAGTGAGGCGAAAGGCCGGACCTTGCCGCGACAAGCACCGCCGGCGCCACCGCTCGCCGAGCAGCCAGGGACGCGTTTGTCAGCGACCGGCGACGCGCGTACAATGGCCACCCCGCTGCTTCCAGGAATCCGCCCTTGCCTAGTCTGACTATCGAAAACTACGTCAAATCGATCTATCAGATTTGCGTACAACAAAACGACCAACCGGCCGCCACTGGACAGATCGCGACGTCGCTGGGCGTCTCGCCTGGGACCGTCACGAGCATGCTCAAGACGATCAGCGAAAGCGGGTTGGCGGAATACACGCCCTATGAAGGTGTCTGCCTGACCGATGCTGGACGCGCTCTGGCGCTGCGCGTCTTGCGACGCCACCGCTTGATCGAGCTATTCCTGGCCAAGACGCTCGACCTTTCCTGGGACGAAGTTCACGAAGAAGCGGAGAATATGGAGCACGCGGTGAGTGATCGGTTGGTCGATCGCATCGACGCCTACCTCGATTTCCCGGCGTCCGATCCGCACGGCGACCCGATCCCCAAAGCCGACGGGACGCTGACGGTCGCGCAGGCTCACAGTCTGGCCGACTGGCCCGTCGGGCAAGCGTTTCGGTTGGTGCGAGTCCTGGATCAGTCGTCCGACTTTCTCCGCTACCTAAGCGAGCGGGGGATGCCCCTGGGGACGATTGGAAACGTCGAAGAAAACTGCGATTCCGGGGGGATCGTCACGGTCACGATCCGGGCGGCACCGATTACGTTGTCGCGAGAAGTTGCGGAAAAGCTGTTGGTGGCGCCCGCCGCTGGAATGCGGGGAAGCGACACCATTTTGGAGCCCGCGGCAAAGCCGGCTGACGGCACCGATTGACACGCCCCTTTGACGCGGCCCGTTCGACGACGTACAACGATGTGGGGGAACGAACGCGATTCTGTCGACAAGTGGCTCTCGCGAAGGGGAGCCGTGAACCGGGTCAGGCCTTAACCGGAGCAGCCCTAAGCGGGGTACTCTTGTGCGAGAGCCTCTTGTCGGCAGACCGCGTTCGTCCTGATTCACTCAAATCGCCGTTCCCCTCATTTCTTGCTTGGTGATTCATCAGCATGACCGATTCCGCTAACTTGTCTGCCTCTGCGGACCAGTCTGTTTCCGAGGGCGAATACGTAGTCGTCGCGCGCCGTTATCGCCCACAGTCGTTTGCCGATCTGGTCGGTCAGGGCCAAGTCGCCCAGGCCTTGGGAAACGCCATTACGACCAATCGCGTGGGGCACGCCTACCTGTTCACCGGCGCGCGGGGAGTTGGCAAGACGTCGACCGCCCGAATTCTCGCCAAAGCATTGAACTGCTCCAGCGGACCAACCACCACGCCATGCAACGCATGCGACGCCTGTGAGACCATCGCACGGGGCGACGATGTCGATGTGCTGGAAATTGACGGTGCCAGCAACCGCGGCATTGACGAGATTCGTCAACTGCGGTCCAACGTCAACATTCGTCCCAGCCGCTCAAGGTTTAAAGTCTATATTATCGACGAAGTCCACATGCTGACGACGCCCGCCTTCAACGCGTTGCTCAAGACGCTCGAGGAACCGCCCGAGCATGTGAAGTTCATCTTTTGCACAACCGATCCGGAAAAGATTCCGATCACCGTGCTGTCGCGCTGCCAACGATTCGACTTTCCACCTGTCGAAGCAGATGCTATCGTCCAACGGCTGCGTTTCATCCTGGCGGCCGAAGGCATGACCGCCGAAGATGAGGTCTTGCAACTGTTGGCACGACGTGCCGCCGGCTCGATGCGTGACAGCCAATCGCTGCTTGAACAACTGCTCTCGTTTTGCGACCAGCATCTGACGGTCGAGGATGTCCACGCCATGCTGGGAACGGCCCCTGCGGGACGTTTGGCGGAACTGGTGCAACATCTCATCGCCCGTGATGCAGCCTCCGCGCTGGCAGCCGTGGACACCGCCGTTGGACAAGGCATCGATGTTGGTCAGTTTGCTGAGCAACTATTGGGTTACTTTCGCGATATGATGGCAGCCTTGGTCGGGTGCCAGGCGGATTTGATGCTCCATAGCGCTGCGGCCGACTATCCGGAACTGCGCGACGCCGGCCAGCGAATGGGATTGCCGACGATTCTGGCGGTTGTCCAGATTCTTGATCAAGCCATCACGCGAATGCGGCAAACGACCCAGGTGCGGACACTCCTGGAAGTTGCGTTGGTCCAGATCGCCAGCCTCGACGAATTGGACGACCTGGCGGTGGTCATTGGGCAACTGCGGGCCGGTGGCGTGCCACCGAGTGGTGCGGGCCGCCCCGCTCTCCAACGCCCGGCTCCCCAGCAGCCGGGCGCCGGCCAGGCAACGCCCCCTGCCCCTCAAGCAGGGAAACCCCCAGGAGTCCAGTTACGGCAGACGAACGATCCCAACCAAAAAAAAAATGAAGAAAAACCCGCTGAATCGCCAGCAAATTCCCCGTCCGCGGCCGGTGAACATCTCAAACTGAACGCTGCATCGGCCGATTCTGTGTGGAAGCAAGCACTTTCGCAAATTGAGGATATGACGGCCGACTACGGGTCGTTTTATCATCGCGTAGCAAGTTCTGCGCCAAACAATCTGGTCGTCAGCTTCAAAGCAGGATATACTCTTCAAAAGGAAAGCCTGGAACGGCCGGAGCGACGGGCGACGGTCGAGCGAGCACTTGCCCTGGTCACCGGTGAACCGGTGCACGTGCATTTTGAGGTCATTCCGGGCGAAGAGGCGACGGTCAAGCAATCCAAACCCGCGACATCACTGCGGCAACTCCGCCGCGACATTGAGAAACACCCCATGGTTCACGCGGCAATCGAGCTGTTCGATGCGGAAATCGACCGCGTTGACCGGCCTCGATCCGCCAAGCCTGACAAGCGTTAGCGATGGGAACCTTTTCGTTCTGCCACCTCCATTGATTGCCATCGCCGGCTCGACCAGACGGCCGCATACCATGATCACGACGCGACAAAGGACTGACAATGTTTAAGGGACTCGGAAACATGGCCCAGATGCTTCGCCAGGCGCAGCAAATGGGTGGCAAGATGGAAGAGATCGGAGCGCAGCTTAAATCGCGCCGGGTCACAGGAGCGGCCGGCGGCGGTATGGTGGAAGTTGAAGCCAACGGTCTGGGCGAGATATTGCAGGTGCGGATCGAGCCGACGCTGACGGATCGCGAGATGATCGAAGACATGCTTCCGGCGGCAATCAACCAAGCTTCCGCCAAGGCGAAGGCGTTGCACATGGAGATGATGCAATCACTAACCGGCGGCATGGATCTACCCGGCCTTGACGACATGATTGCACAACTGGGCGGAGGGGACGTACCGCCCGGTCCGTGATGGTAATGGTGCGCGCGACCGGACTGACGGCCCAAGATGTGATGATGAAGTCGTTTCATCGTGGCTTAGAAAAAAGGTAAGTTTTCGTCGCCGTGCCACCGCGATGCCGGCATGGCATCAAGCATCCTCTCTTCTTCACTTCCCAGAATCGTCCCAACCATCATGCGTCTTTCATTTGGTCTCGAAGCCCGGCAGGTCCAAACCCAGAAGATGGCGCCGCGGATGATCCAGTCGATGGAGATCCTGCAGCTTCCATTGTTGGCCCTCCAGGAACGAATCGAGCAGGAGCTGATTGAGAACCCGGTTCTGGAAACTCAGGAAGAAACGCCCTCCGGCGATGACGTCGATGAGGAGATCGAAAGCCCCGACGCTCCCGCAGAGACCGAACGCGAATTGGTGGTTGACGAGAAGTCCGACAATGCGGACGACTTCGAACGCCTGATGGACCTTGATCGCGAGGTTCCGGATTATTTCGACGAACGCCCACGCTCCTCGTCGAACCGCGTGGAAGAGGATGCCAATCGCAAGCACGATGCGATGGCCAACATCGAATCGCGGCACGAGACCCTCAACGACTACCTGCTGCACCAGCTGGGCGAGCTCGATTTAGACCCGGCTCTCGAGGTCATGTGCACACGAATCATTTCCAGCCTGGATGCCAAGGACGGCGGCTACCTGCGGTGCAGCCTTCCGGACTTGCTGCCTGCGGACGCCAGTCCGGAACAGTTGGAGTTGGCCGAGAATGCCTTGGAAATCGTACAGCAATTTGATCCGCCCGGCGTCGCGTCCCGCGACCTCCGCGAATGCCTGATGCTGCAACTGACCCCTGACCTGCCGTTCTTCGCAGAGCTGCGCACGCTGATCATGGGGCATCTCGAAGACCTTCGTGACAATCGACTTCCTGCAATTCAAAAGGTGACTGGATTTTCGATCGAACTGATTCACGAAGTCTGGGAACAGCTCAAGAAATTGAATCCCAAGCCCGGCTCGGCCTTTGCCGAGACGTTCGTCGCAACCGCGACCCCCGACGTTCGCGTCGAGCGGACCGAAGATGGCAAGTACAAAGTCATCGTCGACGACGACCGGACTCCCAACCTCTACATCAGTGACTACTATCGCCGTCGCCTCCAGAGCGGCGATGCGACCCCCGAGGAACGCGAGTACATTAAGCGTAAAGTCAACGCGGCGCAATGGCTGATCGAGTCGATCCAGCAGCGACGCAACACGTTGACCCGTGTCGCGCAAGCGATCGTTGATTACCAGGTTCGGTTTCTCGAGGAAGGCCCGGAGGCGATCGAGCCGCTGAAGATGCAGCAGATTGCCGATCAAGTCGGGGTCCATGTCACCACCGTCAGTCGCGCCGTCGACGATAAGTGGCTGCAGACGCCACGAGGAATTTTGGCCCTCCGCCGCTTCTTTGTCGGGGGGACGCAAACGGCGGAAGGCGAAGAGGTGGCCTGGGATACGATCCGCCTGAAGTTGCAGGAAGTTATCGACGCTGAAGACAAGAAGAAACCGTACAGCGACGACCATCTCGTCGAAGAGTTGGCCAAACACGGCCTCCAAGTCGCGCGGCGAACCATCACCAAGTATCGCCAGAAGATGGGCATCCCCAGTTCGCGGCAGCGCCGGGACTGGACGAAGAAATAACCCGTCACCGATCGGCTGACGGCATCTGATCGTGCGCCGGCCTTGCTCGCGCTGACGGCCTGACACACCGGCGCTTACCGTTGCCGGTACCGCTTGCGGTGCCAGTTGTCTACCGGCGGTTGAGACCATCCTCCGCGTTGCCAAAATCGCTATAAGCCGCACGGCCTTCGCGGGTTACCGCCTCCTTGACGGCTCGTGGCAAGTGGCGATGCGGTTGGCAGCCCGCCGGTCACGATATGATGTTAAGGACGGCTTGCGCGCCGCCTTCGACCCGATTTGTTGGAAAGGAACCGAGGCCATGTCGATCACCCCCGATGCAGATCCGCGTGAAGTGCCCGACCCGTCGACCGACAGCGAAGCGTCCTTTGCCGAAACGGCCCTGAAGCTGGGTGGCAAGAGCGACGAAGAAGCGCGGCGTACCGGTGCCATCGACAAGGCCGACGACCAGGTCGAAGAGTTGTTCCAGCCGCAATATCAAACCGTCCACAGCCCGGCTCATCGGGCCGTCTGGGATCGCGGCTTTCCGATCGACCTTTTCGAGGCCAAGCCGGTCGAAACCCCTGCCGATGTTCAACGCGTGATGGACGATTCCGTGGAGATCGTCAAACGGCATCGCGCCGCCGGCACCGTCCTGGACGACAATGCGAAGATCACCGATGCCGTCCTGGACGAACTTGGCGGCGTTGGCTATTGGGGACTCCTGGTCGATCGCCAATACGGAGGTAGCGGAACCCCCTTTCGCAGCTTTGCGCCATTTCTGACTCGGATGGCGATGCAGGATCCTACCATTGCCGGGTTAGCCTCGGTGCATGGCTGCATCGGCGCGGTCGATCCGGTGCGCACGTTCGGCACGCCGGAACAGAAAGAACGGTTCTTGCCGGGCCTCGCCAGCGGGCAACATCTGTCGGCGTTTGCACTCACCGAGCCGTGCGCCGGATCCGATCTGACGGCACTCCGCACCCGCGCTGTATTGCAGGGCGACCAATATCTGGTGACTGGAGAAAAACTGTTTATCACCAACGTCGTCCCGGGCCGCACGATTGGCCTGGTCTGCTTGATCGACGACAGGCCGGCCGTCTTGGTGTGTGAACTTCCGGCGGCTGAGAACGAGCAGTTTCGCTTGCGAAAGTACGGGCTCTACGCGTTGAAGCACACGCACAACCAGGGAATCATTTTCAACGATTTCCCCGTGCCGGCGAGCAACCTGCTGCAACCGGTCCGCGGCAGCGGGCTAACCATCGCCTACCACGGCTTGAACCTCGGGCGGATCGCGCTGTGTGCCAATGCCGCAGGAACCATGCGATTAATGATGGCCAGCATGTTGCCCTGGGGAAAATTTCGCAAGACGTACGGCGAGGCGATCGAACGCCGCGAACTGGTCCAGCGACGGCTGGCACGCCTGGCGGGGTTGACCGTCGCCTGCGATGCCCTGGTCGCCTGGTGTTCGACGCTGATCGATGACGGCTATCGTGGTGAAATGGAGTGTATCGTCGCCAAGATCTTTGGCAGCGAGTCGCAGAAGGAGGCCGCCATCGAACTCACGATGAAGACACACGGCGGCCGGTCATTCTTGCATGGACACATCTTCGGCGACAACGCGCTGGAATACCTCGCACCCTGTATCTACGAAGGCGAGGGCGAAATGCTGGGCATGGCCTTTTTTAAGTCCCTGGTCAAACACCATGGGACGACCTATTTCGAGGCGATCGGCAAGGCGCTTCAGGCCGCCGGAATCAAGAAACCGAATCCGCTCAACCCGGCCCATGCCTGGGCCCTGAAAGGGGTCGTCGGCCCTTACGCGAGTTGGTTGATGGGTCAGTATGTGTCCCCCAAACCATCGCCCAGCCTGCCTCCGATGCCAACGTCGCTCCGCCGCCACGCCGAGTTCGCGGCCCACGAACTGCAGCGGCGACCATTGGAAATCAGCGGCGTGATGCGAAAACACCAGCTCAAACTGGCCGACCGTCAATGCCGCATGTCCGAGTTATCCGGCCGCGTGCAAGCTTTAGTCGTGATGCTTTGCACGAGCCTGTATGCGGCGCGGCAAAAAGACGAAGTCGTGCAGGCTGCCGCCGACCTGGTCTGCCAAGATCTGCGGCGGCAGTTGTTGGGCGAGCGGCCAACGGATCGCTACTTTCGCGCCGCAACATCGCTCGGTCAAACCATCACCGAAGGCGGTTTCGCCTCCATTGCAGGGCTCGCGACGGACGAAATTCTGATGCCCTACGAGAACGAATAGCGGCGTAGCCGCGGCAGGCACCACCCGTCGTGAACGTGACACGCCGTCGTGAACGTGACACGTCGGTTTAGTAGTTTGGCGTCGGTGGCCGGTATTCGTCCAGGTTGATCGTGCGAAACCAGGCGATCGTCTTGGCCAGCCCTTCACGCAACTCGACCTTGGGTTTCCAGTCGAGCCGTTTCTTGGCCAGCGAGATGTCGGGTTGCCGGCGCGTCGGGTCGTCGGCCGGCAAGGGCTCGAAGATTAACTTCGATTTCGATTGTGTCAATTCGATCGTCAACTCGGCGAGTTCCTTAATGGTGAATTCGCAGGGATTGCCCAGGTTGACCGGGCCAATGAACTCGTCCGGTCCTTCCATCATGCGACAAAGTCCGTCGACCAGATCGTCGCAATAACAGAACGACCGCGTCTGCTCACCATTGCCGTAGATCGCGATATCTTCGTTGGCCAGCGCCTGACGAATAAAATTTGATACCACGCGACCATCGAATGGATGCATCCGCGGCCCGTAGGTGTTAAAGATCCGCACGACCCGGATATTCGCCTGATTCATCCGGTGGTAGTCCATGAACAAGGTCTCGGCTGCCCGCTTGCCTTCGTCATAGCAGGCGCGAGGTCCGATCGGATTGACGCTGCCTCGATAGCTCTCCGGTTGTGGATGCACTTCCGGATCACCATACACTTCGCTGGTCGAGGCTTGCAGAATGCGAGCTCGACAACGGAGGGCCATCCCCAACATGTTGATGGCGCCCATGACGGAAGTCTTCATCGTCTTGATCGGGTTGAACTGGTAGTGTCCGGGCGCAGCGGGACAGGCGAGGTTGTAAATTCGATCGACCTCGAGCCAAATGGGCTGAATGACGTCGTGGCGAATCAACTCGAAATTCGGCCGCCCCAACAGGTGCGACACGTTCGTCTTTTGGCTCGTAAAGAAATTGTCGAGGCAAATGACGTCGTGCCCTTCCTCCACAAGACGATCGGACAAATGCGACCCCAAGAAACCGGCACCGCCTGTTATTAATACGCGTTTGACTTTGCTCACCAGTTTCGTGTCCTTCATCAATTCAATCGTGAAACGTATCGACGTTGCGCTGACCGGTGGTGACTGTACGTGATCTGAGCAAACAGGCAAACCCCGCGCCAAGCGCGGCTGCTTTCGGAGGCGGAGGGTCTGGCTGCCTTCCCGCTGCTCCGAATCCCGGCGAGCAGGAAACGCGTGACGCCAGACGGAGCCCGCCGGGACGTGCGGCGCCTCGACCACCAACCACTCACTTTGGGTGGTAACTCCAGAACTGCGCTGGACACAGCGGCCGGACGCGGCTAAATAGTCCGCCTCGGCACCGGCTCGCGCGCGGCACGGGCCCAACGTCGCGGCCGGAAACGGATGTCTCGTTACTGCTCACATGGGAATTGAAATGGCACTCCGCCCCCTCATCTTGTTCGTCCTGGCATTCGCCTTGGGTTCGATGCTGGCGACCGCTCACGGCGATGATTTTCGTGTGGAGACACGCGTCTACATCGAAAAGGAAGAGGCACCCGCATTCGAGACGCTGACGGTGTTTGCAGGCGACGTGGCCTACGACTTTGTCGTGGGCAGCACGGACCAGGTTGATGCCAAAATCGTGACCGTATTTGACCAGCGCCGCGGACGAATCGTGCTCCTGGACGGTCAGCGGAAAATCCAGACCGAACTGACGACCCAATGGCTCGCAGATTTCGCGGCCGCGATCCGCGATAAACGAGGCGAGAACGCAGCCGGCACCGGATTGTTCACTCCTGTTTTCAGCGTAAGTTACGAGGAAGCCGAGCAGCAACTTACGATGACCAGCGACGACCTCACCTATCGCGTTTCTGGCGAGACGCCCAAGGATCCAACGGCCGCCGAACGCTATAGTGCGTTCGCCGATTGGTTCGCACGGCTCAATGCCGCTCGCGGAAATATTCCGCCGTTTGGGCGGATTGAGCTCAATCGGATCTTGGCGGAAAAAGGACTGCTGCCGCTGCGCATCGAACGAACGTCGGTCCGCAAGCGTAAGAAATCAAACGTCCACAGCGTGCATTCTTCCAACTGGACGCTCTCCAATACGGATCGGAGGCGCATCGATCGCGCGGGGCAAATGATGGCCGAACTGCGCTCGGTCTCATTACAAGAATACTGGGGCATTAAAGCCGATCCGACTGCCCAAGCGGGGAAATAGGTCGGACGTTGGATGATTCGCTGAATTGCTGGCAATCGTCGGATCGCTGCGGTAGGATATTGCCATCGCACCTATGGCAGTCCCACCAACTTTGGCTTTCCCCGCGAGGTCTCCGCAACGATGTCGAATTCACGCCCCCTGTGCCTTGTCGTCCTGCTCAGCCTGATCGTCAGTCCGTGCCTGGCGGCCGAATTCGATGTCCAACAGACCGATGACGGTGTGACCGTTTCGGTGGATGGCAAGCTGTTTACCCGCTACCTGGTGAAATCCGGCGCCAAGCCGGTCCTGTGGCCTGTGCTCGGCCCCACCGGCAAAGAAATGACCCGCGGCTATCCCATGCGCGACGCTGGTCCCGAAGAGCGTGACGACCATATTCACCACCGCTCATTCTGGTTCACCCATGGGGATGTCAATGGCATAGATTTCTGGGCCGAGACCCCCGGACATGGCAACATTGTGCATCGCGAATTCGTCAAAGTCACAGGTGGAAAACAGGCCGAGATCATCACCCGCAACGACTGGATCGGGCCCGATGGGAAGAAAGTCTGTGAAGATGAACGCCACCTGACGTTCGGTGCCAACAGCAATACACGCTGGATCGATTTCGACGTCACCGTTCGCGCCACCGAAGGAGAAGTCACATTTGGCGATACCAAGGAAGGGAGTTTTGGTGTCCGCGTCGCCGGATCGATGAAAGTGACTTCCAAAAAAGGGGGCACGATCGTCAACAGCGACGGTAAGAAGGATGCCGAGGCATGGGGCAAACCCGCCAAGTGGGTCGACTACTCCGGACCCGTCGATGGCCAGATCTTGGGTGTGGCGATCCTGAATCACCCTTCCAGCTTCCGCTATCCGACCTACTGGCACGTCAGAACCTATGGGCTGTTCACGGCAAATCCGTTTGGGCTGCACCACTTCAAAGGTTCAAATGACTTCGACGGCTCCCACACATTGAAGAAGGGCGAGTCATTTACGTTGCGACATCGGGTCCTCTTCCATCAGGGGAATGAGAAAGTCGGGCTGGTCGATGACGTTTTTGCGGACTATGCAAGTCAGGGCGCTGACAAGTAGTATTCGGCATAACACTTTGCGCGAACTTCTTAGCTTTCGCAGCAAAGCCATTTGACCCATCCAGCCGATAGTATCTCTTGCTGTCAGTCACCCCAAACTTCCCCCTCTCTCTAATCGCCGTGTTTCTGCGCACCGCGGTTGCTGCGAAGGAGCTACCACCGGCATGTATGGAGACTCCGTCCTTATCCATAACCTGGATGCGTTACGAATCTTCGTCCACGAGACAATCTGCAACAACAATGAATTGGAGGCGAACGTCTTTCCAACCACTGAACGAATTCTGGTCCGACGGGGCAAACCATGCGGCATTTTCTTTTGTCTGCACGGCCCCCGTAGTGTCAAACTCACCGCCATCTGGGAAACGGATCGCAACACGATTCTCTTTTATGGGTCCAGCGGTGAACGACTTCATAAGATCCACTTGAAGGGAGCACCTGTGCTGCAGCCTTTGGCTGCCTAGCCAGCGGGCGTTCGGCCCAAAGTGGTGTTGACCTGAACAGTGTACATACTTACACTCACATACATACACGCTCATCATACATGGAGGTATTGCGATGCTAGTGCTATCAAGGAGGGAACGAGAACGGGTCTCGGGTGACAAGGTTCGGCTGGGGATTGAGGCGCCGGCAGACGTGCTGGTGCTGCGCGACGAATTGGACGTTCAGGTTCCACCCACCGCCGAATTGGAGATTGAAGTGGACACGTGCTCGGATGCGGTGACACCATCGAGCCAAGCGGCGGACGTCACCAGCGAGCTCGTTTCGATTGCCAAATAGCGGATCTGCCCACCGTGCAATTGGCCACTAGCCCGTCTGCCTGGCGGCGAAGTTGGCAATCCGCCCAGCACCCAACTCGCCCAGTCCACCCGAGCGACCGCTCAACCAAACGGCCGGAAAGACATTCCGGCCGTTTGGCATTTCTTGCCCAGCTTCAGGCAAACGACCGCGAACTACCCATCTTCAATGGTTGCCGGCAATGGGCGGCGCGGGATTTTGATTGTGGTGATTGACTCGACTTTTCCAGCTGGCTATGATCTAGTTCGATTAATCGAAATAGATTGATCCAATGTCTTGCACCATCCGAAGACTTGTTGGAAGATGGTCGGAGAAATTGGATTGGTTTGATTGTTCCGCCTGCGGAACCCCGCCTTTACCTCCCGCCTGATTTTCGATTACCGCCGATGCAATTCGATTTCCACTCAAGGTTTGAGTTGCGCGGTTAACCCGGCCCCTATTTGATGGAGAAACGTCAATGGCCTGTAAGGGAAATCCTCTTAGTCGTCGTAGCTTCTTAACGGTTGGCGCAGTCGGTGGCATGGGCCTGACATTGGCTGACCTGCTATCGGTTCGCGAAGCCCGTGCAGACCTGAAGCATTACGACTTCATCGAAGCCAAAGCCAAGAGCTGTATCCACATCTACCTGCCAGGCGGGATGGCCCACCAAGAGTCGTTTGATCCCAAGCCATTTTCGCCGATCGAATATCGGGGCGAGATGGGGACCATCAAGACGAACACGGGCGAAGTTGTCAGTGAGGCGATTCCGCAGTTGGCGAAGATTGCCGACAAGATCGCGATCATTCGTTCGATGACGCACGGCGAAGCGGCCCATGAACGTGGCACGCATAACATGTTCACCGGATATCGGCCCAGCCCCGCTTTAACGTTCCCCAGTTTTGGCAGCATTATCAGCCACCAGTACGGGCCGCGTGAAAACCTGCCTCCGTACGTTTGCGTCCCCAACCAACCCAATGAATACGCCGGTACGGGATATCTGAGTTCGTCCTTTGCACCCTTCAGCCTCGGCTCGGACCCCGCCTCCAATGGATTCAAGGTTCGCGACCTGAATCTCCCAGGTGGCGTGGATGCGGATCGCTTCGCACGTCGTCGCTCTGCGTTGGAAGCGGTCAACTATTACTTCCAGCAGCGCGACAAGTCGGACAATGTCGGCGCCATGAATACTTTCTATGATCGCGCCTACAGCATGATCAGTTCGAAGAAGGCGCGAGAAGCCTTTGACATCGAAAAGGAAGACGCCAAGCTGCGGGATGCCTACGGTCGCAACACGGCCGGCCAACGTTTACTGATGGCCCGGCGACTGGTCGAGTTGGGCGTGAGTTTGGTTCAGGTGAATTTGGGGAATGACGAAACCTGGGACACGCACGGGAACGCGTTTCCGAATCTGAAGAACCAACTGTATCCGCCGACCGATCAGGCTCTCTCCGCGTTGCTGGACGATCTCAACGAGAGCGGGATGCTGGACGAGACGATGATCGTGATGGCCGGTGAGTTCGGCCGGACT